>NZ_CEXQWX010000063.1:0-31667 GCF_982718395.1 Carboxylicivirga sp. | reverse complement strand
GCCAACAAAGCTACTTTCCGCGAAACATTCAGATTAAACTTTGTACCACTGTAATTTTTCAGGCTTATCTGCTTTTTAAAAACAGCTTCAGAAGATGAAGATGTAACAACATCAAAAGCATCTGTATCAATGGCAGAAGGCACATACCAATTGTCAAAATCGAATGGTTTATTTTCTGCGAAATATATTGAATATTGTCCGCCCTCTGGTCCTAACCAAAAGCGTTCCTCGCCACCAAACGGATTAAAATGTTCCACCTTTTTCTTTGATTCGATCAGATCATAGTTAATCCAGCCAAAACTAAAGCCTTTTTCGCCTTCACAAGTTGAAGTCATGACTCTTCCCTGATATTCAGGAACTAAAAGAACGGATGCATTACCATCTTTCAATTCAATAAGCTTGACGTGTTTTTCCATAAATGCCTTGTCGTAGGCATATGTCCCCTTGGTGTTCATTGTTTCTTCGTTTTTCTTTTCTTTTTTAGAGGTACTTAGTTGACACCCGCCAATTACAATCACTCCAAATACCAGAATCAGTTTAAATGCTTTCATTATTTCAGTTTTAATATACTTCACTCAATGCATGGTTTAACAACTACAGCCGGGTATTATTCCAACTTTCATTATACTTCCATTCATCAATTTCTTAAATAAAACGAAAGCAAAATACTAAAAAAATCGATGCAAAAACGTTTTAGCTTTATTTAATTATTTACTCAGACACTTATCTAATCATATATAATTTACACTGAATGCGGGTGCTTTGAAGGATTGCTCATCATCGGTATTAACACATACCACCACATCACACCCGTATTTAAATGTGTAATCCCATTTACACATCGCTACGACTTATAACTCATATCAGTATATAAGAAAAATACATGTGGCAATATTGTATACTAAAAAGGCTGCCCAACTTTTGACAGCCTTATAATCCCAACTATATAATTATTACTAATTAGAACAGTTTCCGACAATTAAATCGTCCTTAGTTGGGTTGTAGGCGTTATTAGATGTATGATAGCCATAAAGCCCCTCAACCATATTCTTGTTTAAACCACAAAAATCTGACAGGTTCTCATTAGCTGATATTGTTAACCAACTTGAAGTAGTTAAGTTTGCTAAATCATCCAGGTTGCTAATATTGGTGTTTGCAATTGTAAATGTTCCGGTAACTGAAGTAAGGTTACTTAATCCAGTTAAAGAATTTAACATTTTATTAGCCGCATCATTACCTCCAATAGTCATTGAGCCGTTAACGTTTACTAAGTTTGTTAAGCCTGATAAATCAGTTATCGCTGGTGATCCGTCAATTGTAAATCCTCCAACTTCAGTTAAAGCTGAAAGTCCAGCTAATGATTCCAATTCAGCATTCTTAATAAGGCTGATGCTTCCTTCCATAGTTGTAAGCTGTGATAAGGCATCAATATTTTTCAACATAGCATTTTCGTACAAACTAATATTCTTACAAACTGTCACATTTTCAAGGCCATCTAGTGAAGTCAATAACTCATTTTGACTCAAAGACAATCCATCTGGTAAAGCAGTTACTTTGGTAAAAACGTTTAAAGATGAAATTTGCGTTCTTGAAATTGAAATGTGTTTTACTTCTTCAAGCGAAGCCAATGCTGAAATATCAGCTAATTTATCCCCACCTAAACTAAGCCCTTCTCCAATTGCAGTTAAATTATTCAAGCCATTTAGCGATGCCAATTCATCACAGTAACCTGTTGTAAATCCACCACCAATCTCACGCAAGTTTTCAAGTCCTGCCAAATCGGTTATTTTATATAGATCGTACAAGTATATCGAACCAGCAACGTATGTTAGTTTGTTCAATGAAGAAAGATCAGCCGGTGCATCATCACCCATACCGTATCCATCAAAATCTATATCACCGGCAACAGCTCCGTAACTTCCACTAACGAATAAATCAATATCATCAAGTGTTAAATCTCCTTTCCATGTTGGAGGTGCCAGAATTGCCAACTCTTTGATTTCAGCTTCCAGTTCATCCAAAACAGCCTGTGCATCAAGGTAACAAGCTGCATTTATATGCTCAACTAATACAGTATATTCATCTAACAACGCATTATATCGATCCATTAAACCCAGAGATTCAACATCGTCTTTATTAATGTCATCTAATATACTCTTAACTTCATCAGCACGATTTTTATATAAATCCATTTCAGCCATATCCAATTTACCCGAATACCCATCTAAAGTATTTTGTAAAGTCAGAGCATCCTGAAGATTACTGGTTAATACCTTTTCTTCCAATGTTGCTAATTCAGTTCTTAAGGAAGTAACAGTTTCCAAACCATTGGTAAGATCTATTGCTTTATCAAGAACATCTGCTTCAAGCGTATTTACTTTTTCTCCAAATGCTGTTATTTCTTTAAGTAAACTAGAGTCATCAAACGATTCATCATCGTCAGAACAACTAAATACAGCCACTGATAAGGCAATTGACAGAAAATAAAATAATAAATTCCTTTTCATTTTTATTCATTTATTAAGTTAACAATAATTACTCGTTGAGTAATGTTTTAATCATTTCTTCTAATTCTTCTCCATGAAGCTTTTCAGCTCTTAAAACTCCTTTTTTATCAATCAGATAAACATGGGGTACGGCAGAAACCATGTATTTTTTGGCTACCGGACATTGATTGCCGCCCAATGATGATCCATTAATCCAGTTCATCCCGTCCTCTTTAACAGCTTTTTCCCATTCGGCAGCATTAGTATCAATAGAGATACTAATAACCTCAAGCCCTTGTTTTTTATGTTTTTGGTAAATTGTTTTCAAATGCGGAGTAAGTGCCCGACATGGTTTACACCAACTGGCCCAAAAATCTAATAACACCACTTTACCTTTGAATTGTCTGAGTTCAATATCTTCACCTCCCAGAGATGGAACCTTGAAATTTGGTGCTGCCTGACCGAACTTTAAGTGAGCAGATGCACTTAACTTATCGTTTATCAACTTATAATAAAATCCCTTTTTTATCTCTTTTGATGTATTTTCCAAAACATACTCTACATCACTAACATCCATCTGTGTGGAATAAGTATACATTGTTCTAAAAGCAAACTCATTTCTGGGATTTTGACGAGCCATTTCTGTTACATAGGCGATCATCTCATCATTTACTTGTTTTCTTTCAGAATCGTATTGCTTTTTAGCTATTTGTCTTTGCGTTTCAGTTTTGCAATTTTCAAGCTTTGCTTTATATGCTTTTCTAGCAGTCCCTCCCTTTTTATAATTGTCTATAACAACTTTTTCGAAATTACGCTCTAAATTATAGCTGTGCATGCGCAACTCTTCTCGTTTTAGGTAGGCTTCCAAATCAATATCTGACTCGTACAGTCCTGTAGCTACTTTCAATTCATGAGCCGGAATTAAATAATCATCAATAAATATAGCATAATATTTTTTATCTCCACTATTATTCAACTTAAACACATAATCGCCAATTCCATTATTATTAGTTATTGAATCAAGACGGGTAACTTTACCTCCGTTTAATTCAGCAAGGTATAGTTTGCTAATTTTGCCATTAACAACCTTACCTTTAAAAGTTAAATTCCCGGTATTACAACCAAACAAAATAATTGCAATACTCAAAAAGAAAATATTTCTCATTGTTATATTTTTAGATATTTTTTAAAGCTTCTTCCCAGGTTTTACTACTAAGGGGATTAAATTCCAGAATATTGTTATCCGGGTCGACAATTAACATAGAAGGATAAGTCATACAATCATAGGTAGCCCATAGTCCCAAATGTGCATCACCATCCGGTAAATAAACTGGATATGGTAATGGGTCACATTGTAAATAAGTTATCCATTTATTACGCTCACCGTTTACAACCGCTTTAAATTCAATATTATCTTTCTTATATTGCTCATAGATTGAAGTAAACCGAGCCAATGGAAGGTAATGTGACATTTCCCTTAAGCCAAAAAAGATAACCTTGTATTTTTTTGATTGTCCTAAAAGCGGCCATTCTTTACCTTTCAAATCATACACAGGTTGTTCAGGAGCCAGTGAACCTACAGTTATGTTGCTTCTGGCATTTAACCATTTTTTAACTCTTTTATAGCTATTATAATCGTGTATCTCCGGCTTAAAACTTTTGAAAATATCTTCAGCCTGTCGTTGTCGCAAGTTTCTCATTAAACGAATGTGGAAGATGTCGACAGCCACTATATTATCATTATTTTTTTTGACCCATTCAATCAAGTTTTTATTCGCCCTGTCTGCAATTTCATAGTGCCTGTTCATTGCTTCCTGCCTAACCGCCTGCTTTTCTTCATCAGTGGTTGCTTTAGCATCATTTGTCCTGAACCAAACGTCTATCTCATTCAGTTTTTTCTCGACTTCCCTGTCGTTATTATGATGCTCCTGGTACAGGTTTTGCTCTACAGATGTGGTCTGAATTTCAGAATCATCCCGAAATAAATCAATTTGATAGTAGGTATTATCCAAATAGAAATCTGCCAACACTTCAGCTCTAGCTAGATTAGGATTGACCGGAACAGTGCTTATCATCATCCTTTTTACCGACTTTGTATTGCCTGTAAAAGTGAATTTACCATCAATGATTTTGGTTCTGCAGGTAATAATCGAATTCTCGTTATCAAACTCAAAAAGCTCTATTTCACCTGACTCTAAGCCTTCAATATCTGAACTTACGGTACCTTCAATGACAAATCCTGGCTTATTATTACATGATATTAACAGTAAACCAAACAGGAAGGCAGTTAATAATTTTTTCATTCTTACTTCTGTTTATAGATTATTGATTCAATTTTATATTCATCCAGTTCATTTTCCTTTGACAATGGATTTCCCTCCCATTTTACTATTCCATCAGGATCAACTAGTAATGCATAAGGGATACCATTTAACTCCAATTCTTTCTTAAGCCTGCCTTGCGTATCAGTAGCTACATAATATTGGAGTTTGGGGTATTTCATTTCAAGAACCTTCTCCTTTTGCTCATCCGTCAACCCAATAATAATCAGGTCATCACCATACAATTCATGAAAATCATTCAGGTGGGAAATTGCTGTGCGACAAGGCAAACACCAAGTTGCCCAAAAGTCAACTAAAATCCACTTACCATTAAGATTTGGTTGCTCACCAATCCACTCTTCAATATTTAATTGCGGTACTGGCTTATTCAATATAGATTTGGCTTGAGCCTTTTTTTGAGCATTCAGACTAAATGCCAAACAAACTGTTAACGTTAAAAATAAAAACCTCTTCATTGATTATCTGTTTTTTAATCCCATACTAACTATTTCACCAGCAACCAGTTCGCTTATCAATTCCAACTTATCTCCTTTAAATACTCTGAAACGAGAGTTGTTACCGGCTTGAGTGGCTACAGCCATCAGGTCGTCTTCTTTGGTTATTGCCAATACCTTTGACTCGAAAGTTTTCCAGTTTTCTGTAAATGTATTGTTAGCACTATTATAGAGATGAACCTGGTTGGAATCATAGAAATAGATATCACCTGATACATTATCAAAGCTAATACTGGTATTTTCATTTATAACGCTTGAAGGTATATCAACTTCTTTCTGTAAAGTAATTTTACTATCCAGTGCTGTAAATATCTGAAGTTGATAATTATCTGTATCATCTTTTAAAATTGAAAAAACAGGTATTCTCCCATCAGCTGTTCCAAACTGTTTGTTCATCATCCAAATGCAATCTTTGTTAAGATTGCCCGGATCAAATGCAAGGCTATTGTTATCAATCGTAGGCACCACGGCATTAATAATGCCGGTTCTAATAATAAACGTCACATAACGCCTATATTTATGATCAAACCCCAGAACCTGTTTTGTGCCAATGCTTGCTACCTGGTGATCCAGTTCATAATCACCTTCTGCTGGTCTGTCAAACATATAATCTGAACTTATATTCACAGAATTTACATATGGAACGACATACAGTTTTTTATTGGCAACCAGTGTCCGGTATCTAAACCCACCCTCAGAGTTATTAAATCCCATATATGGTATGCTAACCGGTTCCTCTAAAGGCTCTACAAACATCTTAGAAGAGCTATTTCTTAAAGTTATACCCTCTGTATTTATTAAACTAAAGGCAGAGGCACTTCTGACTATCCAGCTCTCATCCTTATCGAAATATCTCACTTCTTCTCCGTCAGGAGCCAAAGATTCACCATTTATCTCCGTATACAATTTTAGGAAATAGGTATAGTTGAAAAGAGAGTTTTGCTCGAAAAAATTAAAGTATGTTTTAGTTCCTTCGGTGGTTAACACAGCCCACCCCAATTGGTATGGCAAAAGAACATCTACATAAATCTGATTTAACCAGCGAACATTGCTTTTATCGTGTTTAATCTCAAAATACAGTCGCCCACCATCAAAATCGGCCAATACTTTTAAATTGCGCTCCAGTGATATGGTATCGCGCCCTTCCCATCTTTCGAAATACCACACATATGAAAACTCATCAATTGGAATATCGGTTTCAATTCGTGGAATAAACTGAAGAGTTTCACCTTGCTTGACATTAACAATGCTTTCTCTTTCCGGCATATTCTGTACTGTAACAGTACCTAAATAATTATAATCGTAGTTACCCTCATCTTTGATGCAGCTACTTAAAATTATTAAGCCCGATAATATGAATAGCAGGCTATTTCTCATCTGCCTATATTTTATTTGTTCTTGCATAATTCTTTTTAAATTGTATCAATAACCCTATTCCCGTTTTCATCGATATAATCATTACCATCTTCATCTCCCTTCTCAACAAAACGGATAAATTCACTGATAGACCTTGAACGCTGATCATTCTGATAGACAGGTTGAAATTGTCCATTTACTTCAACATATTTGATGTATGGTGACCTGTCCCAGGGATCACTACCATCCAATACATCATGGAACTTCATCCAAAGAAGACATTTGACTCTTGTATATACACCTATACCCAGGTCAGCATCAGGATTAGGCCACCAATACGGTTCCTGGAAGTCATTATCAAAAACAACCTTTATCTTGTGTTGAGGACCAGCTTTTAATTCTTCATTGTCAAGAAGCTGTAACGAAAGTTCATATGGATTTTCAATCATATCAGTTGTTTTGAACAACCTGATTTCCAAAGAATCTTTTACATTACCAGCTTTGAAAAAATTCTCATTAATTATTTCAAAGTGTTCTCCTTCAACTGCATTGCTTAAAGAATCAATCACGACAAAACTGATTTTCCTGTCGGTGTCTTTGGGAGTGCCAGCAATTTTAACCGGAATCTTTAATGTTTTGGTCTCAACCGCATCATCGAACTCCAATACGAAGGAATAGTAATATTCCAAATACCCATTTTCATCAATCAAAGCACCCTCTTTGTCGTCAATATCAAAATAGAGGTAATCCATGTCACCAAACACCTTTATTTCATCTTCGGTGCATCCAACTGCTATTATTATAAGTGCGATATATAATACTATACGTTTCATTATCTGTTAGTTTATGCGTGAACCATTACCAAATTCAATTTCGGCCTCGGGATATGGAAAGATGTAGTTACCTGGTGCAATTGAAACTTCCGTATTAAATGCATCCATAGTGGGTATCATACTCTTGTTTAAGCGCTTGTACAACCAAAACACCTGACCTTCCAGGTAGGTTTCTTTCCTGAATTCTTTCACAATTTCATTCATCAGCTCTTCGGCTGTAATAGTGTTCTCTAGCTTCACAACCTTACGCTTAGCACGTATATCGTTTACAATCTCTAGAGATTGATCGAAATCACTTTGAATACCGTTTTCCGCAACAATCAAAAACATTTCAGTAATCCGTATCATTGGCAACCTTTCAAATGTCTCCGCGTCAATTGGATAACCGTACTTACTACTGATTGCTTTTGAACCATTTTTATCATTTGCGAAAGTATACTGGTATCTTAGGTCATTGGCTCCGACCTGACCCGTGTACGCCTCAAAAATGTCCCTCGCAAATTCAGTTTTTCCACCGGTTGTAGTATATCTTGCCTCAGAGAAGTTAGACTGATATATGTCTTGCGTCAGGTTATGAACATTCAGCATAAACACACATTCTTTATTAAAGGTCACATTATGATCGTAGCCCTGGTTCAGGTCACTTTCTTCTGTCCATCCCCATCCGTATTCATCAATTACTTTTTGGGCATAAAGGCTGGCCTGCTCCTTGTTATTTATATACTGGTAAATCCTGGCTTTTAAACCAAGTATTGCATAATAGTTAAACCTATACCTCCTTTTATCCAATGCGATATCATCTACAATATTCTCAATCGATTGCCCTGTTAAGGTTTCATTTTCCATGATTAGCGACTCTGCTTCGTCCAAATCAATGAATATCTGTTCAATCACCTCACTGGCAGTGAGATGTGGAAATATATTTTTTCTATAGGTGTTAATGTAAGGTATGGCTTTTTGCTCTTCATTACCCACGTAATTTCTTGAAAAGGCCCGTAATAAATCAAAATGTAAAAAAGCCCTCATTGCCATTGACTCACTTTTAATCCTCAAATAATCATCAGGCTCAAAAAGAGATTGTTTATCCTCAAGATTATCCAATAAGAAATTGAGATTCATAATGGTATTGTAAGCATCCAGCCATATTTGATCAATTCTCATTTGCTGGTCACCAATATAATTCCATGTATAAAATGGCTTATCCTCACTACCGTTGTTATAGTGGTTATGAGCACATGATTCAACCAAACCAAAACTTAATTCTTTACCATACAAACCTGTTTGAGACATAGTAATGTACGCACCATTCAGTATTTCAAAAAAACCGTTTGCTGTACTAATCTGGTCTTCTCCATCAATTTCGCCAATAGGTCTAACGTCAAGCCAATCGGAGCAAGATGATAGAACAATGATTATAAAAATGTAAATACTTATATTTCTCATGATTCAATTAAAAATTGGTGGATAATGTGAATGTAAAAGACCTTGCAAAAGGATATTCTATACCGCGCTCCCTCTTTATTGTTGAGAGATATAAGATGTCGTTAAGGTTAAGCCCAACCATCAGATTCCGGACGTGTAGTTTCTTACAGATATGTTCGGCAAATGAATAGTTCACATTAATACCATTAATATAGAACACATTATCATCCTGAATAAAACGACTGCTTGCCTGTGTAACTTCGTTATTAGCATTTGCCTTAAAACTTACCTGATCTCCCGGTTTCTGCCATGTTTCTTCATATACACGGCGGTCAACGTTCATGTATTTATTGCTATTTTCTACCCTATTGAGCAAAGTCTGATTATATGCCTGGGCGCCAAAACGGTAAATAGAATTAATTCCGCAACTAAACCTTTTGTACGAATAGTTAAGAATAATGGCTCCTTCCAAATCGGGCTGACTGTTTCCAACTACAACCATATCTGTTGAACTCCATTCCCATGTAGGATTACCATCTTTATCCAGAAACAACTCCTGTCCTGTTTCAGGATCAATACCCAACGAACGAACTGCATAAATATCAGTCATGGATTGCCCGACTACATACCTCGAAACAAATTTGAAACTGTTCTCTGGGTTTGTAATATCACCCGCACTATCTTCCGCTCTTTCGTTATAACTTTTCAGCCCACCGTTTATTTCAACGATTTTGTTTTTATTATGGGCCCCACTAACGGAGAAGTACACATTATGATCATTTTTACGCAAAATGAAACTCCTGATGTTGAAATCAAATCCACGGTTTTGCATTGTTCCAATATTGGAAGTCATTGTAGTAAAACCAAGTGAGGGTGGTAAATCAAGTGGTGCGATCAAATCAACAGTTTCACGATCATAAATGCTTGTATTGATATCAACCAGATCTTTGAACAAGCTCATTTGTATTCCTATTTCTTTAGCCTTGGTTGTTTGCCAGACTAACGATTCGTTTCCCAATGCTTTTAACGTTACTCCAATCTCATCTAAATAACGTGTATCTGTTAAGTATCTGAACATATCTTTTGCCTGGTAGGGTGAAAAAGAAATAGAACCTGTTTCGCCATAGGTCCCGTTAACCTTTAACCGGCTTATCCAGCCAATACGCTTCATAAACGTCTCGTTATGAATATTGTATCCGACACCAACTGAGAAAAAAGGGGCAAAACGCTTATCTTTTCCATAAGCAGAGCTTCCATCGGCACGAAAAGAAGCATCAAAAAGATAGGTGTTTTTAAATGAATAGTTCATACTTGACAAAAAACCAATCATTCTGCTGGTTTGCTCTTCGCCTCTTGGAAACCCATTGATTTCATACCCTTTCGCATGGGAAGGAAAATACATGTCGTTGCTGAATCCCTGGGCCGTAAACCCTGTAGCTTCATTTGTCTGGGTACTGATATTACTACCTGCACTCAAACTTACCTGATGTTTGTCCATCATTTTCATGTAGTTCAGCATCGCATTACTGTCGAAGCTTTTCAGATTAATATTATCCTTCCTATAAATACCACGATCTTCTAATGGCACATTGCTATTGGCATATGTCAGCGATTCAGGATTTGTAAAGGAAATATTCTCGGTTTTATTATTCGAATAAGAAACGGTTGCATTTATCCTTAAGTCATTGGTTATTTTATAAGTAACATTGAAATTATTAAACACTTTTAAATAGGTGCCTTCACTAAAATTCCCAAGACCAGCTTCATACAAAGGATTGTACCTTGTCGTCTGACCCCATGCCGCATTTCCTGAATCATCTTCAAAAGTTTTAGTCAGATTACCTTGTTTATCGTATAGTGGAAAATATGGCGGTAGCTCAGCATAATTCCTGAAAGCTCCATATGATCCGGTATTATTATGGTTTTCATTAAAGCCAAGAGAATAGCTAAACCTTAGTCTTTCATTCATTTGGTAATGAAGTCCCAGGTTAACATTAAAGTTGTCGCGAAACGATCCTTTCATAACACCAGGTGTACTTGAGTATCCGGTGTTCAGTGAATATCGCATATGCTTATCACCCCCTGACAGGTTTAAACTATGACGCTGTGTTACAACGTTTCTTACTGGTTGAGACATCCAATCTGTATCAACTCCTTCATAGAGCCACCGGTTTATCTGATTGTATTTGGGGGCTAATCCTGCATCTTCCAAGGTATAAAGCCCAAGATTCTTTTGTAAATCAAAAAGTTCTCTGCCCGATAATAGATCATAAGTACTCAGGTCGGCAAACTGAAACATAAGGGCTGTGTTATAACTGGCAGCAAGTTTTCCTACTTCAGGTGCTTTAGTTTTAATAACAAATACTCCGTTGGCAGCTCTTGCTCCGTAGATTGAGGCTGCTACTGCATCTTTCAATATGGTGATGGATTCTACCCTGTTCATATCCATATCAACAATATCTTCCAAAGTCACTTCAAAACCGTCCAAAATAAATGTTGGACGGTTGGGATCTGTTTTTAACAGGTTTTTATCGCTTTCATCAAATATATTGTCACTAAAAGAAGAGGTGCCACGAAACCGGATTTCCGGCAGTTGATTGGGATTGCTACCTAAATCATTATTCTCAATAATCTGAAACGAAGGATCGAGTACATTTAAGCTTTTAAGAATATTGTCAGTACCAATTTTTATTAGATCTTCTCCCTTTACAGTGCTTGTATTTCCGGTGTAAGTTTCTTTTTTTCTGACGAAATAGCCATTGGCAACAATTTCCTCCAATTGAAGTAGATTTTCTTTTAGAATGACATCTCTACTAATCCTTATTATACCTTTTTGGATATTCTCAATCTCTATCATTTCGGTGACCATCCCAATAAACGAGAACGAGATTAAATCACCTTCATTAACGTAAATTTCAAATTTACCGTCAACATCTGTTACAGTTCCCTGACGGTTCTGATTGATAATATTAACTCCCGGTAATGGAAAGCCTTCCTCATCCTTTACTGTACCGGTAAATATTACTTTCTCCTGTGTTTCCTGAATATTGTTATCAGGCTTTACAATTATCTTATTATCAAACAGCTCATAAGTTAGATCAAGCTTCTCTAATATAAGTTCTAAGACATCGTCAACACCCTTTTCTTGGAGATTAAAGCTTAAAGTAATTGCATGATCGATATCTTCTTCGTTGTAAATAAAATGATAATCAGTCTGTTCTTGTATATTCTCAAAAATCTCACGGATAGTACTGTTCTGTGCAACTAATGTGACTAGTTTGCTTGAATCTTTAGCATTAACACCTGAAGCAATAATAGTATTAATACTAAAAAATGAAACGATCACATACAGTACTAATTTTAGAAATTTAATGCCACTTCGTTTTTTCATTATTTATTAATGTTAGTATTGAACTGATAAAATTCGCTTTAGCTTCTTGCCCCTTACTTATCAAGTCCATACTTCCACTAAAAAGGGTGACACAAAAAATACTTTTTTTATATTTTTTTCACATAAAACTGATTTCTAGCTCTTTAAAATTTAAAAAATGTTATCAATTTATATCGATTGCGTAATCAACGAGCCTTATTTGAAAGACCAATCATTTTAAGAGCTCGGTGATTTTTTAGTTCTAAAATGAAGTATCAGGACGATTTACATGGTGCAAAAGCCTGTCTTGACAAGACACTAATGATTAATTTATGGAGATAAATACAGCATTATTAATGGTCAAAACTTCAGCTAACTGACTTAAACTAATGAACTATTAAATAACGTATTAATATTAATGCAATCTACTCCATTTGAGCATTGAAATTAGTCTTATAAATACATGTCGATATTATGCCACCCGTTAAACAGGACGATTAGCAAAATGACTTAAACACATATGTAATACAATTAGTATTACTTGCGGCTAACTAAAGAATCTTTGATAAAAACAGTGTTTTTCTTTTTAATGAAGGAAATATGCTTTGTTTTGGATATTGAATACAGAATGTTCTCCAGTTTATCTTGATTTTGAAAGAACAGAGTAAAATGTTTATCTTCCAGCTCTTTATTTTCAAACTGAAAATCAACATTATAAAGTCTCGAAAGTTGATTACATATCTTTTTTAGAGAGGTATTCTGAAAATGATAACGTCCATTTATCCATGCTGTATATTTCTCGGAATTGACCTTTTTTAAAGTATGCTCATTATTATTTACATCAAGAATAAGTTGCTGATCCGGCAACAGATTAATTGTTTTACCTTTATAATCTAAGGCTACTTTTCCTTCACACAAGGTTGTTGAAACGAAACCTTCATCTTTATAGCAGTTAACATTAAATGAAGTCCCCAGCACATTTATTTTCATTTCTTCGGTTATGACGTGAAATGATTGTCTGCTGTTATTCTTAACGTCAAAAAATGCTTCTCCTTCCAGTATTACTTCTCTCCTGTCACCAGCAAAATGACTTGGGTAAGTTAATTTTGTATCACTATTTATATATACCTCTGTACTGTCGCTTAAGGTGATTTTTACAGTTTTACCCTTGGGTACATAAAGTGAATTAGTTATCACCTCTAACTCAGAAGCTTTATAGTTTAATTCATTCTCTTCCCTGTTAAATGAAATATGTTCAGCGATGGTTTGATTCTTTTCTTCAAGAATATATTGTTCGCCATTAGAAAGACTTAATATTATATTATCCTCTTCTTCAGCACGCTCGCCAAGTCCATTGTCTGAGTTTTGGTTAAACATCATATGCAAAGTTCCAAGAACGATAATAAACATCGCCGCAATACCCGCAACTTTACTCCACAGCTGGATTCGTTTTTTTGATTTCTTTTTAGAAATAAGCTCATCCCATGCTGCATCCATGTTGAGATTATCATTTACAGCAACTATTTTGTGCTTATAATGTAGTTTTAAGTATTCCTGTAAATATTCTCCATGCTTTTCATCTTCATCAATCCACTGATTTAATACCATCAAATCTTTATCATTGATGTTATTAATATCACCTTCATTCAGGATTTTTATTATTGAACCGGGTATATTTTTAACAGACATTGGGGAGTATTTATTTTTTTCTAGAAAGCTAATAATAACAACAAAAGGATAAGGATTCCATATCCAACCTGACAATTATTCTTCAATATTTTTGTTGCTCTTCTCAGCGTCGTTTTTATAGTATTTACTGAAATACCGAAATCTTCAGCCACATTCTGATAAGAATGATTGTAATAATGGACAGCCTTAAAAATAGCTTTAGTTTTAGGTGGAAGTTGGTTAATCTCCGTCTTGATTTTATTTATCTTCTCAAAATATCCGGGATCTTCTACCTCTTCTATCCAATCAAACTCAGTCAGACAATTAAGTTCATCTATCAGGATATTACCTTTATTTTTAATTTTATTTAAACATCTGTTTTTAACACTTCCAAACAAATAGGATTTTAAACACTTTGCATTAACAAGGTTTTCGTTCTCCCAAAATTTTAAAAAGATATTCTGAACTATATCTTCAACTTCTGATTCATCATTTATAAACCTTAAGCCATAGAAAAGAAGTGGCTTATAATAAGTTTCAAAAACCTTCCTTATTCCAAGCTCTTTATTTTGTTTTAGGAGATGTAAAAGTTGTTGATCCGATCCGTTTGTCATCATACAACAGAATTGTGAACAAATTTTCAGGGCATAAATATAGAAATATTAAAACATGATTTGTAACTACTTAAAATTTTTAACACAAGTCTTTTTCAAAATCACGTAGCTAAGTTCAAATAACGTACTGTAAGAACAGGCTTGAATTAGTTTATTACAAAGCTGCAGAAACTCTTTTAAAATATTACAATATACATTTTCGACTATCTTGTTTAAAAACCAATAACTATCCGTTTAAAAACCGATAACTATCCATTTGTAAACCTACTCAATTCCTCCTATACAAAAACAGTTTGCATTTCTCAGATGCAGCTATCAACTCTAATCCAGCTTTGATGTTGCCTGGTATTTCAGCTTCCCTTTTATTTGGTATTAGAATATAGTAAGGCTGATCCTGCTCTATTAATTGCTTAACATTTATTTCCTGCACCTTTCCTCCACTATAAAACTGACTGGAATATGTTTTTTCACCGAAATAATACAGGTCATAGTCCCTGTCACAATTCTCAAGCAAGTACTTGTCGGTATTTCGATATACCTGGCTTTTAAAATTATCACTGAACTGTAGTGAAATAAATAACACCAAAACAAGTAAAGGAAAGACCAATGCCAGCTTTATAAGTGTTGTTTTCTTCTTTATCTCCTTCCAGTAATGGACAAGCAGTAATACAACTGGTACCATTACAGGCATGATATACGGATGTATTAAACTTTTTGAAACAGTAAAGAACAAAGGCGTCCATATTAACCACAGAAGCAGAAACAACACCCATTGGTTAGTGAAGAGTTTTCTGCCATTATTCCTGATATTTTTGAATGATTTAAAAAATACGACCTGAATCCAGGGTAATGCAAATAATTGCAAAAACAACCATATGATACCCAATGGCTGAGTTTTTGGAAATCCATATTTATCTCCCTGCCAGTTACTGTCAAAAAAACGTTTAAAGTGTTCTCCCAAAATAAAATAATCAATAAATCCGGGTGAATGAATCTTAGCCAGATAATACCACGGAACGGCAATCAATGCGGTAATTAAAAAACCATGAAATATGGGAATTCTCTGCCACACTTCTTTAACATTACCAAAAACAAACACCCAAACCACAATTGGCGGAATTGTTAAAATACCAATGATCGGTCCTTTGGCTAACAGCCCCAGGCCCAGGCCAACAAATATCAGATAACCCCAGATTTTCCGACTGCCTGGTTGCATGGCTTCCCAAAAAGAAAGCATCACAATACATGTACAAAAAGCTAATGCTGTATCTGTTGAAACCACGCCTGCATGCAAAAAAACTTCAGGAATTGTTAATAAAATAAATCCCGGTAAAAAGAAAGGCAGATTCTCTTTTCGGGCGTAGCGCCCCAGCCATACTGCTAATATTACAGTCATTAGCAGATAAGGCAATCTGGCGGTAAACTCATTAACGCCAAGCGTTGTAAATGAAACTGCCGAAAGCCAGGTTGATAACGGAGGTTTAGCCCAAAATGGCATGTGATACTCAATGTGCGGAACAACCCAATATTGCGTTTCAGCCATTATTCTGGCAATCTCGGCATATCTGGCTTCCGTTTTATCCAGCAGCGGAACGGCTCCGTTGAGTATAGCTCTCAGAATGATCAGACCAATGACTACACAAAGAAAAAATCTGTTATCAAATTTGATTCTCATAAGCATATACATCAGGTACTGATTTTATACTTGTTTCTGATGGTTAATAAATCATATCCGAGTTTAAACAGGTAAGTGAACTTTACTCTTGAATCATCGGTATCGATCCACTGCTTTAATGGATATTCCCTGGCAATATGTTTCATATTTTTTAATCCTTTCAGATGGGCAATTCGATGAAATATCTCAACATCGAAGAGCCAGCGGGAAATAAAGCTTTCCTGAAAGACATTTTTTGCAATTTCTTCGGTAAAGACTTTGCAACCGCATTGGGTATCATACACTTTTATATGTAACTGCATTGAAATTAGTGTAGCGATAAATCGTCCTACCAGAAATCGAAATGCTTTTCGCTCAATTTCGGTATCAATCTTGGCTATTCGTGAGCCAAAAACAAAACAAACATTCCTGTTTATTTGCTGACTGATTTCATAACACTCCTGCAAGGAGGTTGAAAAATCGGCATCGAGATAGGCGATTTTAGCGAAAGACAAATGCATCAATGCAAACTGGACTCCTTGTCGCACGGCTTCGGCCTTTCCACTGTTTCTCTTGAGCAGTAATGTTTTTACGCTCCTATTGTATTCTTCTTCTAACTCTAGCAGTTTATCCTTTGTATTATCTATTGATCCATCATCAACAAACACCAGGCAAACATTATTGTAAGCTGGTAAAAAAGCTTTAACCTTATTCGATAATAGCCTTTGTGCTTCATTATAGCATGGAATAATAATAACTAATTCAAAGGTCTTTTTACTTTTATTCACAGTTATTCTCCTTTGAAATTAAACATCATCTTTCATGGTAACTACCTGGATTGTCTTGTACCAGGCTGCACCCATTACCTCTTCATATTCTAGTTATTAAACATATATAACTTTCAGAGATTCCTCTGGTCGAATTGAGATATATCCTATAAGAGCAAATATGACTGTAATGCTATATGAAGACAAAGAATTATGAGGTGAGGCACAAAATAACTGAGAAAGCGCAAATTAATAGTTTGTTGTTTTTTTGTCACATACCTGCTGCAGGCAGGGAAGAAAGTAGTTTAATGAAGTATTGAGGGGCAAGACGTAAGATTCAAGACGATTCACATGGCGCAAAAATAAGGTTCATTGTAGTTGTTAATCGGCATTCTTTTATTCTACCTTGATACGCCTTTGATTTGAACATTTAATGTGGTGATTCACTAATTTAAATCTGCTCTCATAGGTCATGTTCAACCATTCTTTCGCACTTTGATAATTTGCTCGCTTTCTGATATCACTAAATGAACACTTAGGGTGTTCTTTACCATGCGGACATGTAAAAATTAAACCAGAATATCCCAATAACTTTTCTTGTGGCATAGATTATAATATATGCTTAATGTTCGGTAATATACCTCATTTTGATTATACTAACGACCACATTCTTCAAATATTACTTTTTTTGCAATACCACCATATGGATTTAATTAATAAACCGATAACAGAAATGCCTAGTGCAACCCTGACTAATAAAAAATAAAATCCTGTTATTTGTCTGTCATCTATATAAAACTCAAATTTTGTCTTATGTAAATTCAACACGTATAACTTATTATAGAGCTGATTAAAGATCTCGAACGTAAGAAATAAGCAGACAACGTAAATTATAATAATAAGATATTGTCTCAGGTCGCTCGTCTGCGTCAAATAAATAGCAAATAATGCCAGAATCAACAGACAACTAACAGTACTGATATACCAGGAATAGTACTGCACGTCTCTCGACAACTTATCTATGATATTGGTATCAAAAAGCTTGAACTGAATTGTATCAAGAAAACGCCCTTCCGTCTGAAAATCAAATATCAGATTGCCACCACCAATTAATACTAATCCTAAACCAACGCCTAATAAAAATAAGAACTCACCTTTGGATAAGTTCCATTTGCTTTGTTTCAATAAAGGCAAGGCGACAATAAGGATGGAGATTCCTATTATGAGCACCAGTGAACTCAAGAATATATGTGATTCAACAATTGATGTTGTACTATTCATCTCTAAACAGTTTAGGTGGTTTTGATAAACTCCTGAATAAAGTCATAATCTTATTAACAACCTGTCACTTGAAACGGACTTATTTGATTCCCGAAAAACCATTGGAATAACCTTTTGCTCATCTTTTGCTATTAAATACCCAAGCCTTGTAAAACACCCGCATATTACACAAATATCTATTGATGCGATTATTGCAATACATTAACGAACTATTAACATTATATGAAGTCGTTAAACTACCACACAAACAAGTTGCTTTACAAACATTTACCTCCCATTTGACTTATTAATTTCTTTAAGAAGACCGGACTTAAATCCGCGGCTCACCTGCAATATTTTTCCATTAACGAATACCTGGTTTCCCTCTATAAACTCAAAATAATCCATGTTAATAAGATATGACTTGTGTATACGTATAAAATTGTAACCTGATAAACTTTGCTCAATGCTTTTCATTGTACTTAAAACGATCAGTTTACTGCTGGAAGTATGTACATATACGTAATTCCAATCGGACTGTATATAAATAATATCTGAAATTTTCACCTTCATTAGCTTCTTATCCACTTTCAGAATAATTGCTTCGTCTGGTGACTTGTCGGCACTTAAGTTATTGGGCTGCACATGTTGCTTTAGATTTATTCTCCCCCAAAAAAAAAGGTAACTTTTCGACTAATTTCATATCCGGATGCAAACTCCATCCGCATTGATGACAGAGTGTCATCTCTTCGTTTTATCACTTACAACCAACTTCATCCAAACTGGTTAATTTTGATGTCAAATTGATTTTTTTGTTGTATCCCTACCAAGGTCAATCTTATGGATTATATCATCATAACCGATATACGATATTTCGACTCAATATTTTTATATCTCCGCACAATTGCCCCTAAAGCGAAAGCTTCTGGTAACCATTGAATGATCAAATATGAATAATACTAAAAGGGCAACAAAGAAACATTTGTTGGTAGTTGCAGCAACTGACTGTGTAATGACAGGAGGTTTATTAAAAATAGAATTCTACGAATGTTAGTGAAAAATAAAAGAGGTTAACCTTTAATGATTAACCTCTATAGTACAAAATCATTTATTTTTAACTCACAACAACTTTAAATAGTGAAACGGGTATATGATCGAATTTTTGTTTAAATACGATTCTTAAATAATCCGTTTCTATAGTACCTGATAAGGTAATTTCATTAATTGCCTGATAGTTTTCTTTAGTTTGAAATAATAGGTTATTATTGCCATCATACCCCTCGTATTCAGATATAATAAAAGGCATTTCTGATTCAGGGTGCTCCATCAGGTTACATTCTAAAGCATGATCGAAATCGGCATCAAAAAACAACTTCAATTTTGAAAATTGCATTTTCGAATCCCACCTTAAGGTCACTTCTGGTGTATTATCTTCAACATCAGCTATCCAGGCGTTGCTATTCCCGTTGGGTGTTGGACGAATTTCTGTATTAACTAAATTGTAAACGTTAAAATTTATAATAGGCGGTTCTATTTGGATCGCTAGGTTTTTACCTTTTGGTCTTCGCTCAGGTGTCCAGAATTCAAAAGTATCCAGACCCAAGGCAACATCTGGCTCTTGCTTACCATAGTTAGAAACAGCTTTATTGATTTTGTTCTGAACCGTCATTACTCCTGTTATGCGTTGATTGCTAAGAGCCACTTCCACATGCTCATTTTGTATGAATGCCAGGTAAACATAGGCATCTGAATCCAACTGAAAACGTGTAGGTATCTCAATCTCCTGTTCTCCCTGTTGTACTTTAAACTGTTGCTCCTGTAATTTTTTATCAGGAGTAAAATGCTTATCCAAACTACATGTTAAAAAAAATACTGAAAGCTGAGACGCCTTTTTAGCTCTTACTATAGCCTTAAAACAATAATCAGTACCTGAAGCCAAAGGCAACATCTGAGCCGTGCTGTAAGTTAAGGACTGCCATTCGCCATTGGCCTTCATTTGATCAAGTGCCAAGGTTGAAGAAGCTGAAATATTTGCTTGTAAGACTAAATCATTTTTATCAGTCCATTTCAGGCGTGGAATACTTTGACCTGCCTTATTCAATTCTAACTGAAGCTCACCAATGTTTTCTTTACTGCCAAGTTCGCAGTTACTAAAGCCATTTTTCACACATAAAGCTGCTGCCATACCAACAGCCTGAGCACCCAAAGCACAAGTCAGCATCACCCTTGATGAACCAAAAGCCACATGTGAGGCACTGATTATACGACCGGCCAAAAACAGGTTATCAATATCTTTGCTGTAATAGCAGCGATAAGGAATGGTATAAACACCTTTGCTGTGCCATTGTGAGCAGGAATTGTGCTTACTATAAATCCCATCAGCCGGATGAAGATCCATGGCCCATCCTCCAAAAGCAACCGCATCGTAATAATCCCGTTGTTCTACAATATCTTTCTGATTTAACATG
This sequence comes from Carboxylicivirga sp., assembly GCF_982718395.1. Classification (NCBI taxonomy): domain Bacteria; kingdom Pseudomonadati; phylum Bacteroidota; class Bacteroidia; order Marinilabiliales; family Marinilabiliaceae; genus Carboxylicivirga; species Carboxylicivirga sp. The sequence goes on along the minus strand of NZ_CEXQWX010000063.1, from coordinate 10,933 downwards.
TAATCCCCCTCAAACCGGCGACTTTCTCTCTTCCCCGGAACTGTTCCAACCCATTCAAGAGTCAAGTTTTCTGCTTCAGGGTATTTACCGCTGTTTTTCACGTAATCCCATATACCATATACTACCTTCCAAAGCTCCATTTTAATTTCTTCAGATTGATAGATGGTGTCTAATCGTCCACCGTATTCTACCCACCAGAGCTTACATCCATGCTGATTGAATTCGTAATTCTTAATGCGTGGTAATTCCGCTGCATTCTTTATGGCAAAGGATGGGGCTTTATAGCTGACCGGCTTGCCTGTATCCTTTGTATAGAAATATAAAGAATGGCCTAATAAGTCACCATAATCCTCTATATTTGGTGCAAAACCTTCATCAAATTCATCAGAATGTTCAGCACCCATACGAAACGAAGCACCAGCCAAAAAAGAAACGATGCCATCACCTGTTGCATCACAAAAACAGGTAGCATTAATTGAATAATGTATGGAATTTTGACTGCAAAAAGCACTAATACTTTTTATCTTATTATCTCCGTCTTTGTCAACTTCAAAAACAGAGGTATTCAATAACAGGGTAATATTCTCTTCTTCCAACACCTTCTCTAACAATACAGTATCAAAAATAAGTGGATTACCTTCCTGATTACGCTTTAGGTTATCAAGAAGAATCTCATTAATCAACCCGCTTTCCCTTGACCAGCGGTTATTATTGCCCATATGTGATGTAGCACCCAACGCCCACAAACGCACTTCACTTGATGCATTACCTCCTAATACAGGCCGGTCTTGTAATAAAACAACCTTTAATCCCTGGCGAGCAGCCACAATGGCAGCACATACTCCTGACAAACCTCCACCTGCCACAGCCAGATCAACATTATAAGTAACGGTTTTATTATTTCTTGATTTTTCTAAATCTGCTTTAATCATCTTAATTCAATTTGAGTTTAATTTTAGGATGAATGATAACTGCCAAAACTACTACGACAAAACCTACAGTTATCACCAATACTTTTGATGCTTCAGATAATCCTCCCAATATTATAATCATCGCACCAACTATAGCGAGTGTAATCGACAGAACTTTTAATCCAAAAATGTTCTGTTCCGACTTTATTTTCTCAAAAACTTCTGATCCAAGATTATTTTGATATTGGATATATTCTTCACTCTTTGACTTTTTGTACCAGGCATATATTTCATAGGCTAACAATAAAAGCAATGGTAATAAAGCCCCAAGTAACATTTCATCAGCCCTGCTCAGCGGAGCTCCAGTCAATGGAGTTGCCAAAAACTTCACGCCTATATTAACAATCAGGCTGATGCTTGTAATCCAGAGAATGGATTTTCCTGTATGGTATTTGGAGAAAATAGCCCAAATTGGAGGCCCGTATAACGAACATCCTGTAACAGCACCAACACTGAGTACTACATTCACTATCCCTCCGGCAGCAGGCACTATAAGCGCAACAACAATGGTTGCCAATCCAAAGAAGAAGGTAGACAACTTGGCCACTTGCATCACTGATTTAATTGTGGCATTCGGACGGAGCACTCTATAAATATCATTGGTTATTACTGATGCAGCCAGATTTAAGGTGGTATTAACCGAACTGGCTGTCGCAAATATCATCCCCCCAAGCATTAAACCCAACATGCCTTTAGGCAATACTTGCTTACAAGCCATCAGATAAGCACCCTCATTCTCCAAGCCACTTAATTCAGGATTCATCACCCTGTAAATCATTGGCGGCAACATCCAAACAAGCGGGCTTAAAAGATAAAGCCATCCAAATGACAGACCTACTTTACGGGCATCCTTAACCGTACCAACACTGGTGTAACGTTGCACATAGGCCCAGTTACCTCCAATAAAAATAGTATTGTATATACCAAAGGCTATCAGGAACCAAAGGTTATACTCGCCGCCTGTGAGGTTAAAGAAATCCTCTGGTGCTTTCTTTACAAAATTGGAAACCCCACCTACATAATCAACGGATAAAATCACCACTATTAATACGGCAGCTGTTAATATCACAAATTGTAACACATCAGTAATAATAACAGCCCACAAACCACCAACAACCGTGTATAATAGTATCAATAACCCTAAGGCAATAACGCATGCTTCAATGGAGAAACCGGTTGAGACATTTACTATTTTGGCCACCGGATACAGGAAAGCTCCGGTATAAGCCAATGAAAGAATAAGAATTAAGTAGGTATAAAACTTTTGTGTTTTATCACCTAAACGCTTGCGCACAAACTCTGCAGCAGTGAGGCTTTGTGTACGCTTCCAGCCAGGCGCAATCTTATAGGCCACAATAAATCCACCAATACACATGGTTAACTGTATGGTGACTGCCACCAATCCATATTCATAGGCTATAGATCCCCACACCACGAAAGTTCCGGCAGAAAAGAAACTCATAAACAGCGATAAACCACTTATTGACCAGGGAACTGCACCTCCGGCTGCGAAATACGATTTCATATCAGATCCCCGTTTACGGAACGATAAACCGGCCAGAACAATTAGTATTGAAAAAAGTATTATTACAGAATAATCTATTATTCCCATCTGTTTAATTTATCTTGAAATTAATTTGAAACTTGGTATACTTGTAAAGAAATATGTACTTAGTTTGACTATTAGAAGCTTGCTCTGTGCGAAAAGTAGCCATAACCATATGAGACTTCAATTGGTTTTATTTTACGGGAAACTTCACCTATGAAGTATTCTGAGTTATCTCCCTTTTCTTTCAATAAAACCCTAGTCTTTATACCTTTTTTATTTGTTACCCAAACGCGAACCTGTTCTTGCTTTTCGTAATCAAAATTTAGAGGAGCTTTTAGTTTAATTAGATAATTTTTTCCCTTTCGCTGAGTACTAATTTCTGTATCATGATAAGCCAGGTAAGCCATACTAATATTAAAAGCTGTATTAAAATTTACCCAACCTTCTGACCAACCAATATTGCCTAATTCAGGATGATAAGGGTAGTGTTTGTTTTTAGCCGTTGCTTCAATAACAAAACGAACATCCTGCAACTGACCATTACCTTTGTGAAATGAATACCAACCAATATCAACACCATCAATATCTTTAACACCATTGTAAACACAATGACGTCCGCTTGGATTTCGGCCAAAAGCATTATCAATATGTGAATATATCAAGGTATTGAACCTTTCTACAGTTTTCTTTGAATCAACAACTTGTAATGCAGATAACAAACATGCAGGAAAACCTAGAACATTGCCTGGTTCATTCCACATTGTTACTTTTTCGCCCGTAGGAGTCCATTGATTATCTGATAATTTTCTAAAGTCCCACATATTTTCAGAACGGTGAAGCATTATTTGACACCATTCTTCTATTTTTTCCTTAAGCCCCTCAGGAGATTTCTCTTCATACTGATTATACATGTATGCAAGTCCGGACATAGTTAAATGCTCACTCATACGCTGTCCCTTTGTTGTCTGTGGATCATTCCAATCCATACTTTCAATTATCCATTTTACCTGGTTATAAGCCGCTTTAAAGTATTTTTCACTATCATCCCTTTCCTCTCTGTTCGCTACCTCGTATAATAACAGGTTTGGCATTACAGAGAATCCCGGTGGCAGCGCCCCTTTAGTCGTTCCAATTTGTGTTTTTAAGGCTAACAAATTATGCCCTTTGCTTTCATCATATGGATATTTTTGATCCGTATCGTTATCTGCCCATACTTTAAATGCGTAATCTTTTACGTACTGGTAATTTTGTTCAGGGAGCCACTCTTTAATCCATGGCCAGGCATATAAAAAATAGGCCAACTGTGTCTTGAAGTGTTCATGTTTCAGATTTTGAGTAACTATTACGTCTGTCCCCCAATGAATTAACTTAACAATATCGGGTGCGCTTTCATTATATGGTTCTAGTTTTCCCCAAAGTGAATTATCCAAAGGTTCTTCATAAACAATCTGTGATGGCATTCGTTGATAAGCTCCGGGGTTGGAAAGATATTGTGATACCAATGAATGCAGTTCCCAGCCGAAATGGTGATCGTCTCTCCAACCGTAGGAACCCCAACACTTTTTTTTGTACGTGCCCACATAATGGCGAGAGTCAATCATAAAATCGACCATATTCTGGTAGGTCACTTTTTCGAGCCACCAATAACCAATAGAAAAAGGGAAGGAGGTTATATTACCTGCTTTTATTATGTACTGGGTATTATTTTCCGAAGGATTAAATGAAGTGAAATCACCAATATGATTTTTAACAGTGCCCTGAAACAGCACCTTGTCACTTTGCTCTTTCATAATATAAAATGAAGTTCCATCAGCTAAAGTAGGAGCAGTAAAACGTTTTGTAGCCCCAATGTTAAATCCGCTTTGATTTAAATAAATTTCAGGAATGCGTTCATCTCTTTTTAGAGGTACCCATCCTTCAACATTAGTGCCCAAAGTCGGTATGTTATCCCCTGTATAAGGCCATAATACAATTTCTTTAATCCGGGCAGTATTCTGATAAGTTTTAGTGATGTATATTTTTAATGATTGTGTTATTACTTCTTTGGTATCGTCAAATTCAATAGAAATTGCTGTTTCCGAGTTTTTGTAAATAACCGCCGAAGGTATATCCTCCCACCTATCATTGCTTAGATATTGTATCTTAAAATCTTCAATTGGAACCTCATTCTTAAACCCTGAATATATGTGAAGACCTCCTATCCTGTGCTTTTTATTTAGTTCTAATTTAATCCACGAAGCCTCCTCTTTTTGACTAATCCATCTGGAATCATCTGTTACACGACCATCTATCATCAGGTTAGCAGATGCATTTGAGGATTGAGAACTGACCTCTGTGTATTTAACAGGAATTGATTTCTTATTTTGAGCATTTATTACGTTAGCTAACAAGCCCAAAACAAATAATATTGTAGTTGTTTTTATCATCGTCAATTTATTTCAGCTCATTAAAAACTAATACACAACCTCCATACCATGCCAAACTGATTTTTATCTCATCGTTGCTATTGACTTGAGTCTTTTCCCTTTTGTATGGCACAGCCGTGTTACCGTAGTTCTTTTTATAATACCGTTCATTGTAACCCCATTTGAGGTGGACTAATTCTGCGTCAAAATCGTCGCTAAGTATCTCAACCTCATATTTCCCATCAGGTAAAAAATCAGTTTGAACACTATATTGCTTTTTTCTCCCACCATTTAGGATGCTAACATACCATTTGTTGTCTTTTCGCTTTGCCAGTGCTGCCAGTTCACCTATTTCGCTTCCTTGCAAAACAATGGTTTCATCCCACACTGCCGGAACCGTTTTTATAAATTCTAAAGCAGGTTTTACATATTCGCTTGTCAACATAAATTCAGCTTCTTCAACCAGAACGTTCATTGGCGAATTAAAAGCCACCAGTGTTGCCAATTGATGTGCCCAAGTGGTAGATCCCGGCATGGCAAAACTAAAGGGAGTGTAATCGGCATGCCCCAATACATAACGTGTAAAAGGTAAAGCTGCATTATGCGAAGCCTTAATTGGCCCTTCTCCCATAGTATTTAATTCAAGTCCCCTGATTCCTTCCCTAGTAATTTCATTTGGAAATGTCCGTATTTCACCCGTAGGTTTTGTACAGCCATGAAAATTGACCATTAAACGTCTTTTTGCTGCTTCTTTCAGAACCTTTATTTCAAAATCAATGTTTTTCTTTGTATCACCCGCCATGTAATCTACTTTCACACCAACGGCCCCGGTAGTCTGAATGCTATCGAGCCATGTCCGCATTATTGAAAAATCATCGGTAGGGTCATCAATTTCAGTCGACCGTTTCCAAATAAATGTACCAACATCTTTTTTTAAGCCATATTGTACCACATCGGTAATTGCCTCCCATTTATTTGGCCAATCCTTCCAACCATCATCCACAAGGTTATATTCAAAGTCCAGTTCACGGGCTAAATCAACATATTTCTTTTCATCTTCCGGAGTATCAATACCAAAGGTTATAAATCGCCACACACATTTGCCAGGCTTGATATAACTCAAATCGCTGTATATTTCAGGGTCTGGCTGCGGTGCAAGATCGTTTACCAAATGATTATTTACCAATTCATTTAATGTATTACTAAACATCATTACCCGCCATGGAGTAATAATCTCACCGACCTTGCTAAAACCGTCCGATTCTTTATGGTTTACCTGAAAGGTATTGTTACCTACGGCTTCAAGACGCATACCCGAATGGTCGTAACATGCAGCTTCCGAAACCATTAAGTAACCACCCGAAGCAGGTTCGCACAATATGGGCAAACCTTGAACCGGCCCTGCATTTGAAATCGTGGGCATTTCTGAAATACCAGCCTTTACCCATTCGCCCGCCGAAGAAAGAAGCTTCCAATATTTGCTTTCTCTTTCAAAGAACCACACTTTGGTTCCATCGGGCATTTTAAACGATGTAAACTCTTTTTGAATCAACCTTGAACCTGTTCCCGGTATTTTATAACGAAAGGCGAAACCCTGCTTTCCAATCTCGCATTCCAATACCCATGAAACATTTTTATCGGTGCTTTTAATATCAAGGATTAAACGGCTTCCCTCATGCCTATAAACAGTAGAACTATGAACCAATTGATAAGATTCGTCAATCTGCTGTCTTTGAACATTTTCTATCTGAACCTTTTCTCCATAATCGATTGAATCGATAACCAATCCAAGCTTTGAAGCGTGAATCAATTCTGAGTCATTATATATTAAGCTATACTTGAGATTCTGATTATCATCAACATAGATTTTAGCTTTTAAGGATTTATCAGGGCTATTTAAAGTTATCTCCTTGTCTTTGCTCCCCGGATTACATGACCAAAAGGCAATACCCAGTAAAAACAGAAATATAAATCGTGACGTATTATTCATTTTGATTGGTTCTATTTATTTAATTTTTTCCATTCGCTTTCGTGTTTTTTACCAGCATGATCAATCACAGTAAGTTTAAATTCAACCTGGTTGCCGGTAAGCGGTACCGTAAACTCGAATGGGAAATCAGTATCAGCATACACACTTTCTTTATTATTCTGCTTGACTGTTAACGTTACTTCGGAACAGTTTTCATCGTCATCTTCGAGGTAGAGGTACAGGTTTGAATTTACCCGGCCACAATTAAATATCATGGCTTTGGCATGTCCTGTTTCAATCATGATAAAATCGTTTGACCAGGTTTTCGCTTGATTTAATAATTCGTCCTGGATTTTTACATTCAGGTCAACATGTTTGATTATCACTGCCACTTGACCATGAGCCGGTATTTCTACTTCAAGTTCACTATCCTTTATATCAAGCTTTTTATTATTCATCAGCTGTACCGATGTGGTCTCTTTACATTTTACAAGATTCTTGTTTATTTTCACTTTGGTTCTTACTTTCTCGGGTGATTGGTTGGATAAGGCAATAAAGAGTTTATCGCCATTCCTGGCTGAGATATAATTCAGTTCTACCGAAGCGGACTCAACTAGTTTGGGTGGCATCCATAACCAGGCATCCTGCCCGTACCACTGTCCTTTTTTATGCCCGTAAAACTTATTTTGCATATAGGCATATCCTTCGATAAAGTCAGATGGAAAATTAATCTGCCCTTCTGACCTTGAGAAAGCATCTGTAACCAGGTAATCAAGCACCATTGAAGCCATCGGCATAATATGGTTATGGTGGAATGAATTCACACTAAGTTCTTTGTATGGACGTAGGGGGTAATCTTCTTTTTCGTATATGGTAGTACGGGCTGTATTGATATGATATCCAGGAAAGTTAAGGTAACGGCCAACAATTGCGGCTTTAGCAACATCTTTAAGGAAATCGTCATTTGTATAATGTCCTAAGCGTAACATCCATGGTGCATAGTTGGCCATAAAAATACCTCTGTGTCCTCCGCATGTACCTGACGATTCCGGTGTTAATCCAATTTCTGACAGTCTCCAGGCTGGGGCTTTTTCTTCATCAATGTACATTTGTTTATGACCTTTCGTTTTCAGGTATGAGTATAAAGGTGCTTTACCGCCTTTATTTACTGTTATACTGTCGTTCGGAATCTTTGGGCACATCCACGTAAACATGGTGTATTGGCGTGCTCCCTGGTGGGCTGCTTCCAGGTAACGTTCTTTACCGGTCAATTCATATAATTCCAACAGATGGATCCAGCGTGGTGCAAATCCTGTCCAGAAGAAGAACCCGCCTGCCAGTGGGTCATCAAAATCAGTTTGTGGTGTTTTAATCCTTTGATTGATGTATTCATCGGCCTCTGCCGTTGCTTTGTGTAAATAGGCAGAGTCACCCGAGGCTTTAAACATAAACATGCTGTTCATCCAGGTATTTCCTTCTTCCATTACCTTTAGGTTACGTATCCTTCTTGAATTATATGCTTCATCAGCCAAGTTCATAAGAAAAGGCATATTCTGTCCAAAAATATTGTAGAGAGAAGTTAGTTCACTAACCGGAGCAATAGGCCCCAAAAGCTTACGGGCTGGTGCTTGGTTCTTTTGGTTTTTATCCATAGAAAAGAGAAACTTCTCTCTGGATATCTGGTATTCCATTATGGGATAGGCTCTTTTGTCGAACAAGCTTTTACTGTCAGTTACCAAAGCCAACTCAAGCGGATTCAAAGAAGAAACATTTTTTACGGCTCCCGGTACATCAGTTGAATAAGCACAACCTTTCAAACTATCGACAAACCATGAGTAATCGGACATGATATACTCAACCATGTTCTCAAAGGTTTCATTTAAAGTACCAATGTCGTTTTTGCGATAATCTTTGAAGCCGTACAACTGACGAGCTATACTTTCGTAGATATCACTGCAACTGCCTTCACCAGCAAACAAAACGGCCTTGAAATTAAATCGTTCACCAACGGACATTTTAGATTCAACACCGCCTAACACAGGGGCAAAAAGCATGGGTTGTACTTCCCCTTTTTTATTCCTAACAGCAATACCAAAACGATTGTTATTTCTCAAGGGTAAAGGTTGAAACGGGAATTCATCGGGATGAGCAACAACACCGTATGTATTATTATCAAATGTGGCTAAAGTCGACGGGATGGGAGTACGAAAAGCAAGTGTCATATACGGCTTTTCCGGGAAACGCTTTTCCTGCCAGATCATGGGCTGCCAGATTTCGTCGGTCTCTTTAAGAGCAGATGATGGGGCATTCATATAAGCAATGGAAAAATATCCGTCTTTTAGCGGCTTCATTTCAGCTTTAAAGCAAAGTTGCCCTTCTTCCATAAAAACTTTTGCCACTACCTGAGCGTATTTATTTTCCTGGTATATGATTATGGTTGTATCTCCTTTCTCTTCTATTCGCTCAGGCGATAGTTTGATATTTATGCCCGCATGAAAAAGGTTGGCTGTCCTATTCTTTGTTTTTGCAGTCAGCATCTTTTCGTCAAATCCGTCTCCCAGATGTGTTTCATCCATCTCCACCTGTTTCAGTAAATCATCGCCTGCAATGGCTTTCCAACTGGCAACGCCGTAGATTATGTTTTTGATACCTGCAGGGCGTAGTTGTAAATCCGGATCCTCCTTACTGTATAGCAATGTAAGATTGCAACTGAACTCGTGACCTTTGGTTTCGATTTTAAAACCTGAGTCTACATCAATTGTTTTATCATTGCAGCTAACCAGTACAATCAGAAGCAACAAAAATGAAAGTTTGTTTTTTATTTTAAACATATCAGTATCCTATTAACTATCTAAATATTAAATTTCTACTCACCCTATAAAGCTCCTTCAACACGAAAAACAACGGCGTATTCATTTGGTCGCTCATCAGGGACTTGAATAATCAGGTTTTTGTGATTTTGGTGGAACTTTACCTTCGAAACTCCAAGCATTTTTACCTTATTTATCTTCCCAACTTTATATTTTGAATCGAGACCAAGAGATTTGAGTTTGATTTCTCCTTCTTTAGGGTTCAGAACAAAAACGTAAAGTATATCTCCTTTTGTTGTAAACCTGACTTCATCAAAACCAAAAGGCTCGCTTTTGATGGTACGCTGGTTGAAATGAGCTTTATTTTGCTGTTTTTTTAATGCTTCCAAATCAACCTCACTCAACAGGCCTTCTTCGTTACGTTTAAGGTGAGAAAACAAGTTATCGCCATATATCTTCCATGGTTTACTTTCAAAAATTGCTTCGGCATTAAGGTTAATCCATGCACCAATATCATCGAGTATTGGCTTTTGTTCAAGTGGCACAGTACCATCAGACATTAGCTCAACATTTAAAAGAAGGTTCCCATTCTTACTGATAATATCTGTCATCATTTCAATAATGGTTCTGGAGTTGTGCTTAAGCACCTTGTCCGGTTTGTAAAACCAGCTTCCAAAAGTGATAATGCCCTGCCATGGATGGGCAAGAATTTTATTAGACCCTCCACTTTCAATATCGAGGGCAACGGCTTTTTCGCCATGCATTTTTCCTGCAACAACCTTGTCAAATTTTCCGTTTTGGTTCAGGTCGTTATTAAGAAATGTCCGGCAGACTTCTTTACCATAATCTTTATAAGGGAAACCGTAACCATCAAACCAAAGAAAATCTACGTCGTATTTCAGCACCAGCTCCTTATGTCGTTTTTCCCAATTTTCCTTTACTTGTTTAACCCATTCCGGCGTTCTTTTTTCAGGAGGCAAGCCATACAAGTCGGCAGGGTCAAGACCTTCCCACCATAAGCCTTTACCATCTTCTTTGGTCATATGCCCGTCATAAGGAATTCCTTTTTTTAGCCCTTTTTTATCAGCACCAAAGGCTGTCTTCCACCAATTAAGATAACGATCGTCATGTGAGCTGACACCAAACGGGACTTTCTCTTTACGCGATGACTCACGGAATTCGCCTATGATATCCCGTTTGGGTCCTACGTTAACTGAATTCCAGGGATG
>NZ_CEXQWX010000062.1:18254-31692 GCF_982718395.1 Carboxylicivirga sp. | reverse complement strand
TCACCCTGCGCTGTTATGTATAGGCTTCCGCTAAGGCGGAACAAGCACTACAGGCCAGACTGAGAGCGATACTTAGAAACTGTTTGAATTTTGTTTTTGTGAGTTAGTTTGGATGAATTAAGTTCTCAGATAAAGCAAAAATGATGCGAATAGCACCGCTATTTAAAGAATTTTTGCAGCAGTTTGAGAGCTTAAGTTGCCAAAATAAACCAAAGGATAAAACTTAAACAGTTTCTTAATAGTCCTGAAGGGACGATACATATTAGCATAGTCCGTTAGGGCTATGTTTAAATAGATAAAGGGATTGAGGGCTATAAGTCCGATACATATGTATTCTAGCTTGGTTTCAACTGTTGATTGGTATTATTAATCGATAAGTTACAACAGTGCGTTACTAAAATGAACTAATTGGAGTTTCTACAACGAACCAAACGGATACCTGGCATTGGCTAATAAAACGAAGTTCGTTCATCAAGCTGGTTGCCGGGCTTGAGGAATGCTTTGTTTTGTGCCTTCAAACATCCTCTTTTTTCTGAAAGTCTCAAACCCGCTAAGCGCATCTAAAGCGCTAAGCGGATTTTCATTGCTGTTGGTGTTTCCCTAAATCATGAAAGTTTTTGTGCGTTTAATCGACTGTTCTAACCTTCTATCTAACTAAAAAGCAATCCCCCTAATTCTTAAATAGTTATAAAAACCACAAACCGTCCCCCCTTCGCCAAGGGGGAAATCCATTAGTTTATTGAATATTGCGCTATTGCGCATGGGGCACTGAGTTCGATTTAAATTTTAAGACTCAGGTTTCTACTTAAGTAGATGCGGTCGTTCGTGATAAACTTTCACAATCAGCTCGCCAAATAAGGTGTTGGCCCAGGCAAACCAGTCGCGGGTGTAATCCCTGGCATCGTCTTTATTAAAGCCTTCGTGCATAAAGCCCGTGCCGGCATGAGTGGTCTTCAGCATGTTCAGGCACTTCTTAATCTCCTTGTCGTCGGTACTGGTCATGGCTCTTAATATGATGCCCATTGGCCAGATGCGCTCGTGTCCGGTATGCGGACTCGCCTGTCCTTCGGCCACCTTGCCCCTTAAGAAATAAGGGTTGTTATCGCTCAATAAAAACTGGCGTGTGCGCTGATATAAGGCATCTTCAGGCTTGTGCGCTCCCAGGTAAGCTAAAGACATTAATGAAGGCACATTGGCATCATCCATAAACACTTTATTGCCAAAACCATCTACTTCGTAAGCATATATTTTACCGTAGTCGAGGTGTTCTGTTATGGCATATTTTTTAATGGCCTCATCCACTTCGTTGGCCAGGTCGGTAGCAGCCTTGGCCAATTGAGCATTGCCCAATACATTGGTACTGATCTCCGCAATTTGTTTCAGGCTGATAACAGCAAATACGTTGGATGGAATTAAGTAGGGGAAGAGTGTGGCATCATCCGACGGACGGAACATACAGCTGATTAATCCAACCGGTTTAATGGGGCGGCCTGTTCCCCAGTTAACGGGGCTGTCTAGCATCTGGCCTGTTACCCGGTTAAAGGTATAAGGCGATTGGCCGTCTTTGCGTTGCTCCGTTTTAAAAGTTTCGATGATCAGTTTGGCTGCTTTGTGCCAATCTTCCGTAAAAATGCTTTTATCGCCTGTCAGCTCGTAATAACCATGGGCCAAACGTACGGCATAACAAAGCGAGTCAATTTCCCACTTGCGTTCGTGCACACCCGGTAGCATTTGTGTGCGATCGCTTTTCCAGTGCGATTCTTTGTTGACATCCTTATAGAAGGCATTGGCATACGGATCGAGCAGGATGCATTTAGTCTGACGGTTAATCAAACCTTTTATCAATTCCTTCAGCTCTTTGTCTTTGTTGATAAGCGGCATATACGGCCATACCTGGGCTGTACTGTCGCGCAACCACATGGCATCGATATCGCCCGTAATAATAAAGGTATCGGGCTGCCCGTCGATGTATTCAAAATCAACCGTTGTATCAAGCGTGTTGGGGAAGCAGTTTTCAAACAGCCAGGCCAGTTCCGGATCGGCAATTTTAGACTTAACTTTTTTAATAAGCTTCTCCACTTCCTTGCTCGAAAAGCAGCGCTTTTCTTCCACCGGACGCATGGATTTAAAATCAACAGTATTATTTGTTGCGGATAGGATAGAAGGAGTCAGCAAAGCACCCCCAACTGCTAAACCTGATTTTTTTATAAAGGATCTTCGTTGCATAGTTGTGATTTTATTTAAGGATTATAGAAGAGAAAAGACATAAGACACAAGATAAAAGATGATCCAGTTTATTAGAAAAGGAACATATGAATCATCTTTCTTTAATCTAATCTCTTATGTCTTGATTCTTAAGTCTTTTCTCTTGCGTTTTACTTCTTCTCTTTAATATCAGGGTGAACGCATTTAAAATATAAATAAACCACCCCGCCTGAAGGCACCCCTCCTAAAATTCAGGAGGGGAAAGGGTTTACGTCACTCTCCTCCTTTTGAAGGAGGAGTACCACGAAGTGGGGAGGTGGTTATAATTGTTAAATGCGTTTGCCGTGTCTTTAATATTGATTAGTCATGAAAAATTCCAGTTTGCCGCCATCGAGTAATTGCTGATGGGTGAAGAATGGTTGATCCAGCTCATTGCCATTAAGCACTATCTTTTCGACATACATATTCTCAGGCGAGTTGTTGTGAGCGATTATCTCCAATTGACGTTCTCCAACGTTAATAGTTGCTCTATCAACCATTGGGCGACCTGTCGTATAGGTGGCATCACCAGGACATACCTGGTAGAAACCAAGGGCACTCATTACGTACCAGGCCGACATCTGGCCACAATCTTCATTACCAATAATACCGGCAGGTTCAGGAAGATAAAATTCACGCATAATCTGGTCCAGACGTTCGTTGGCTTTGTGTGGGGCGTTGGTCCAGTTATACAAGTAGGCCATATGATGGCTCGGTTCGTTACCATGAGCATATTGTCCGATTAAGCCTGTGATATCACCAGATGCATGCTCGCCTTCGATAGTCGAATCGGTGGTGAATAAAGTATCCAGCATAGCTTCGAACCGATCTACAGAACCATATAGTTCGATCAACTGCTCATTGGCATGGGGAGTAAAGAAGCTCCACTGCCAGGCGTTACCTTCTACATAATCGCTTTTTTCATGGCTGGAGTAACGCGGACGAAATGGAGTAACCCATGAACCATCGTAATTCTTACCTCGCATTAAGCCAGACTCTTCATCGAAATAATGACGAAAATACTCACTCTTTGCTTTAAATTCCTTGGCAATTTTTTTATCACCGGCAGCTTTTGCAATTTGGGCCACACACCAGTCGTAGTATGCCATTTCCAGGCCATATGAGACTGATTCGGAAATAGAGTCACTTGGCACCCAGCCAAGCGTTTCCTTAAAGTAAATATGTCGAGGCATCACATTCGCTTCGCGTGTGCCTTTGAAACGTTCAACAATATTTGGTCGCCAGGTAGCCGATTGAACAGATGCTTCCAACCATTCGCTGAGATCATCTGGTGCTAATCCTTTTGCGACAGCATCGGCTAATACAGAAACAGCTGGATATCCCACCATGGTTCCCGTGTAGTTGCTGGCCAGAGGCCACTTAGGCAATATACCACCTTCCCGGTATTTTTGGACAAGAGCTTCACTCCACACACTGGCTTTCTCAGGGTTAATGATAGTGATCAAAGGATGGAATGCACGAAAGGTATCCCACAAAGAGAAAACAGTGTAATTGATATGGCCTTCAGGAGCCTGGTGGATCTGTTTGTCCATTCCTCTGTAACGACCATCCACATCTTGCCAGATGAATGGTGCCATCATAGAGTGATAGAGCGCAGTGTAGAAGTTTGTTTTAATTGTATTATCAGAAGTTTCAATGCTCATCTGTCGAAGTTGCTTATCCCAGATGGATTGAGCTTGTTTAATTGTTTGGTCAAAGTTCCAGCCAGGCAACTCGTCTTCCATGTTCATTTGGGCACCTTTGGGATCAACAGCTGAGATGGCGACTTTAATAAAAAGTGGTTTTTTGCTTTCTGCAAATTTAAAATGCAATTGAGCATCTTTTGAATCGATAGATTTTGATTCTTGTTCAGTTCCTTCAACGATTACTTTTGTGGATTGGATTGGTTCCGAGAATTCAATGCGATAGGCAACTAAATGGTCATGAGCCCACCCTGAAGTGCGTTGAACTCCTTCAATTGTTTTTTCATCTATAATTGTGCATTTATTGCCTGTTATTCGGTGCCCCCAGTTGGCTTGTAGAATATGCGACAGGTTAAGCATCACGTTTCTGTCGTCATGTTTATTGAAACTGTACTTGTGCATGCCAACCCGCAGTGTTGTAGTTAATTCTACACCGATATCAAAATTGGATAAATGAACCTGATAATGCCCCGGGGATGCTTTTTCTGTTGACTTGTCGAAAGTAGCAACCGGAATTGCTTCTGATGTATTGGAGTAGGGCAGAAGTGCTACATCGCCCAAATCACCAATACCTGTACCACTTAAATGTGTGTGGCTGAAAGCATAGATCTGAGTGTCATCATAATGATAACCACTACTTGCATCCCAGCCCTCCAGGTGAGTATCAGGACTTAGTTGCACCATACCAAAGGGTAAAGTGGCTCCCGGAAATGTATGACCGTGAAATCCGGTTCCAATAAAAGGATCGACATATTCAAGAATACTATCTTCTGATTGCTTTGCTTGTTGACAACTAATCGTTGCAAAAGCAACTACTGTCATTAATAAGTACGTTAATTTCGTATACATATATTTAAGTTTTATCTTCATTTATTTAAAGAATTCCAGATACATTTTATTGAAGTCTGCAGATACCTACTCTCCCAATCAAACAACTTTGCGTTACGCTAATCCTCTAGCCGGATTGGCTTTTACTTTTTGCCATTGCCGCAAAAAAGTAAACAAAAAAGTCTAGTCAAAAAGAAGCTTCTTCCCACAGGCCATCACTGGCCCGCCTTTTTGACTGGCCAACCCACCAATTCACCTCGCCAAAATACTTCCATATAGGCAATTAACTGCTAACCTCTAAAATTTCATTCATTTTCCTGTTTGTATTTTAGTATGTTAAAATTGATTTCACAAATTCAACTTCGTTCCAATTCATGATCGTTTCATATGTTAGTTCTTTTTAATTTCAAACGTGTCTTTTAAGCGAATATCTGTTGAAGATGAACCAATGGCCAGTTGAAAGGTGCCTGGTTCGGTTACTTCCTGCATTTCTCTGTTGAGTAATGAGAGGTGTTCGGATCTTACATTGAAACTAATTCTTTTAGTTTCACCGGCTTTAAGGTGAATTCTTTCAAATCCTCTTAATTGCCATTCATAGGTTGTTACCGAACTGTATTCATCTTTAATATACAATTGTGGTACTTCGTCTCCATCAAGTTTGCTATTATTAGTTATATCAAATGATACATGTAATTCGCCATTGGTGCATGTCAGGTTGTTTTCAAGCTTAAGGTTGCTGTAGGTAAATTCAGAATAAGATAAGCCAAAACCAAATGGGTAGAGAGGATCAACCATTCGGCTTTTACCTGTTCCGTTTGGACCTTCTTTGGCTTGCCCTGCTTGCGAATAGGGTTTAAACGGGAAGTTTAAAGGGATTTGTCCGACAGATGCCGGCCAGGTTGTTGATAATCTACCTCCGGGATTATATTCCCCGAAAATGGTTTCAGCAATTGCATCACCACCAAATTCGCCAGGGAACCATGCAGCAATAATGGCATCAGCTTCCCGTTGTGCATAATTAATCGACAATGGCCTTCCATGAATTAAAACTACAATAACAGGTTTGCCAGTGGACTTAAGCCTTTTTAATAATTCGGTTTGACGACCGGGTAAATTAAGTGAGGTACGTGTCAGGTTCTCACCCACCATACCTTCATCTTCTCCAAGTACAGCAATAATCACATCCGCATCATTAGCTTTATCTATGGTATTATCCATTAATTCCAGTTCTTCATTGTCCAAAGGATAATTGATTACTTCAGAGTGAGGCCAATATTTATCACTAAGCGTGCAACCCAATGCATAGTCGACATTGGCTTTACCCTTAGTATAAGCTCTGATTCCCTCCAAAGGTGAAATAACATCAACACCTAAAGCACCATAACGACTGATAGAACTACTTTTCGCTTCAGCATTAGGACCAACCACCAGGATGTTGTTTATTCGACTAATGTCAAGTGGTAATGTTTGTTGTTTGTTTTTAAGCAATACCAATGACTCTTTTGCTGCTTGTTTTGATAGTTCTATATGCTCTTTTGCTCTCACATCTCTCAGCGCATCTTTTTCTTTCCTGTATGGCTGATCAAAAAGTTCTTCCTTAAATTTAACGTACAATACATCTCTAACCCGCTCATTAATAACTTCCATCGAAATAGCACCTTCTTCAATTAATTCCCTTAGAGGATTTACAAAATTGGATGGATGATTAAAGGTCGTACGCACATTTAGACCAGCTTCAACTGTTTGCCTGACTGCTTCTTTGTATGATTCAGCAACTTTGTGTTTTGTGTAAAGCCACGCAACTGCATCGCTATCTGACACAACGTAGCCTTTAAAACCATATGTTTTTCGAAGTAAATCATACAAAAAGTAATGACTGCCAGTTACCGGTACACCATCATAATCGTTATATGAGCTCATTACACCCAATGCTCCACCTTCACTAATGACACGCTTAAATGGATAGAGGTACACCATGTGCATTTCGCGCGGGGCTATATGCGGGTCTAATCTGACATGACCGTCCCGACCACCTTTAGGAGCTGAATATACAGCAAAGTGTTTTAATGTATTGCTCAAACCAAATGCACGAATACCTTTGGTAATTTGCAAGCCCATTTCACTTACCAGAAAAGGATCTTCGCCAAAACATTCTACAATTCGTCCCCATCTTTGATCACGGGCAACATCTAAAACAGGAGAGTAAATGTTGTGATAGCCCAGTGCTTTACCTTCTTTGCCAATGCACAAGCCAACCTGATGAAGTAGTTGAGGATTCCATGTACAACCCATCCCAATTTGAGCCGGAAATGAAGTTGATCTGTAATGGTTCAAGCCTCTTATGCCTTCGTTGGTAAACTCAACCGGAATGCCAAGACGCGTTTTCTCAACAAAAAACTTTTGAATCTCATTAAGTGCCCAGACGTGTTTGTCGTATGGATATTTGTACTGCGCATCTTCATAAACACCATTTGATGCCTCATCGATATTTCCTAAGCCATCTTTCCACAATTCATTTGACCAATCGTCGGTTGGTAATTCATCTTTGGCAACACGGCCATAGCCATAAAGAGTTACCATCTGACAGGTTTTTTCTTCAATGGTCATCTGGCTCAATAAATCATCAACTCTTTTTTCTATTGGCTCTTCAGGGTCTTCATACACATCCTTTCGACCATTCTTATTAAAGTCAATCCAACTTTTATGATAGATCGAAGTATGGGGGTAGTTAAAGCTGCAAAGTAGACAAGCGATTATCAAAAGTCTCTTGAAATAAAACATGGTATAAGTTTATAATGTGCTTTAATTAGGATAAAATAACAAGGAAGTGGGTTAATTAGCAAAAAAGGGAAACGTTTATTTGATGTGATCATATTGAAGGATGAAGAGTGTTGAGTGTTTAATATCAGCAATATAAGTTGGTTTCGTGATTGTTTGTTTGTATAAGAACACTGAACATTTGTCTTACAAATTTGATTCTCTGTTAACAAACTTTTAACAGGGTGATTTTGAACCTTTAATAATAAGCCTGTGTTTTTCTATCACAATAAATAGTATTCATTAAAAATACCAGGTATGAAAAAAGTTACATTCTTGATTGCAGCCGTTTTGTTCACTGTTTTCTCTGTTACAGGACAAGAAACACAAGTTGATGTTAATAGTAGTAAAATTACCTGGTTAGGAAAAAAGGTAACAGGTGAACATACTGGTCATATAAAATTTAAATCGGCTAATTTACTTCTGGATGGTAAGAAGTTAAAAGGAGGTATGTTTGAGGTTGATATGAGTACAATAACATGCACCGATATTGAGAATGAAGAATATAATGCAAAGCTGGTCGGCCATTTAAAGTCAGATGATTTCTTTGGCATTGAAAAGCATCCGGTCAGTCAACTAAAGCTAACTAAAGTTAAAAGCATAGATACTGGTTATAAAGTCGAAGGCGATTTAACAATTAAAGGAAATACACATCCCATAAATTTTGACGTTAAACAAGATGGAAATGTATTCGTAGGTAAGGTAACAGTTGATCGTACCAAGTACAATGTACGTTATGGATCAGGTAAGTTTTTTGACAATCTTGGTGATAAGATGATCTATGATGATTTTGAATTAACATTTAAGGTAACGTTGCTGAAATAATAATCTAAACATTTAAATTAGAGAATGATAAGATCCGGCTTATGGCCGGATTTTTTTATGGAACAAACAAAAATCATAACATCTATAACTTTTGGTTGTTATATTCGTAAATTATTATCTCTGGATATAAACGGGATAACAACCAAAATTGACAAATGTGAATAGACTTATTAATCTTCGTTTGAAAAGTAAGTTGTTGGTGTACATCTTATTTTCGTTTACTCTTATTTATGGAGCAACACTTACATTTATTAGCTTCCAGCTAAAAAAGAATGCCTTAAGAGATTCTAAGGAAATTATAGATTCGAATTTAAGGGCTTCGTGTAATCTAATACAAAACGACATTAATCAGGTTGTTACGGGTACGAATACCATCAGGGATAATTATAATAATTATCTGGCAATGGACGAGAGTTACCGCGAAGAGGTTTTTGGTGACATCCTATATGGATGGTGTCAGAATAATCCTGAATTACTTTCAACCTGGCAAATTTGGGAGTTAAAGGCTCTGGATCCAAACTATTCAATGCGAAACGGACGGCAACGTAATGTAGTGTTTCGATTAAATAATCAGCTGACACAGACATCTGAAAAGGTTGATATGAACAATGAAATATTAACCAGTTTGTATTACGATGCGCGAGATTATAACAAGCCGGATATATGGAATCCGTACTATGACGTTGTAACAAAGGAGCTGGCAGGGATATTGATGACTTCAATAACAGCACCCCTTCAGGATTCTGATGGAAAGTATTTAGGACTTGTAGGTGTTGATATCAGTTTAAATGAGATGTCAAAGATTATACTGGGAATGGAAACCTATGAGGGAGCAGTATCCTATTTGGTTGCCAGAGATACAAGTATAGTCGCCCATACTAATACTGAGCTTATATCAGAAAAACTGCTGAGTGTTAATAAATCAGATAATCCTGAATATCTTGTTGCATTGGATGAAACGTTGAAAGGAGAACCTTACAGATTTGAGTATTTAAATCCTGTGGATGAGGAAGTATACTACGCAACATTTACTGCGGTAAAGTTTGATGGTATAGAAACAACCTGGACCCTGGGAACGGAGGTTCCCAAAGCTGTCATCTTAAAAAAGGCTAATGCAATTTTTTACCAAAGTCTCATATTTGGACTATTGGGCTTAATAGTTTTATACATCATTGTTTATGTAACAGCGGGTAAAATTGTACAGCCTATTGTAAGAAGTGCTGAAATTGCAAGGGATATTGCCGATGGAAACTTAAATACAGTCATCAATGTGGATGATGATCAAAAGGATGAAGCTGGTGATTTAGGGCGTGCTTTGAAAGAT
The DNA here is from genome assembly GCF_982718395.1 of Carboxylicivirga sp. Taxonomy (NCBI): domain Bacteria; kingdom Pseudomonadati; phylum Bacteroidota; class Bacteroidia; order Marinilabiliales; family Marinilabiliaceae; genus Carboxylicivirga; species Carboxylicivirga sp. The sequence continues at coordinate 21,951 of NZ_CEXQWX010000062.1, read as the reverse complement.
ATGATTGATAATCTAAAGAAGATTATTAACGAGATAACCGAAAGTTCTGATGCAATTAATACCGCGAGTATCGAGTTAGCCAGTTCATCTAATCAACTATCAGAAGGGGCATCTAACCAGGCTGCTTCCTCTGAAGAAATTTCATCATCAATGGAGGAGATGGTGGCAACCATACAGCAGAACAGCGAAAACTCCAAGCAAACAGAGAAAATTGCACTTGCTTCTGCAGATGGTATTAAAGTGGGCTTTGAAAGTTCAAAAGACACAACGCGCTCGATGCAGGAAATATCGGAGAAAATTAACATCATTGAAGAGATTGCCAAGCAAACAAATATATTAGCACTGAATGCTGCAGTTGAGGCTGCCAGGGCCGGAGAGCAGGGAAGAGGATTTGCAGTGGTTGCGGCTGAAGTTAAAAAACTGGCTGAACGATCACAGAGGGCGGCTGTTGAAATTATCGATCTCACTCAGCATGGTGTAGGTGCAGCAGAGAAATCAGGTAAACAGTTTGAAGATATAATTCCTGAGATTGAAAAAACAACTCAATTGGTTCAAGAAATTACGGCTTCAAGTTATGAGCAACAAAGCGGGGCTGAGCAGGTGAATCGTGCAATTCAGGAGTTGAATGAGGTAACACAACAGAACTCAGGTTCGGCTTCGATCTTTACCAATAACTCAGAGCACCTGACGCAATTAGCCGAGAAGCTAAAAGAAACGATAAGTTATTTTAAACGATAAAAAAGAGGCAGCCTTTGGCTGCCTCTTTTAGTTTATTCAACAATATTCTTCACTTTAACATTCATCATGCGTTTGTCAGTTTTACTCAGGTAAGCATAGACTATAATTATATCGTCATTAATACCCTGGATGACTCCGGCGTAAATTTTATCATTATATTCAAATTTTACAGTTTCTCCTATCTTGTATTTGCTCGAGGAACTCTCTTTGTATTCAAATAGCTTTTTATTATTTATTTTTTTTAATCGATAGTTACCTTGTTTATTTCGGGTGAGTATTGTGCTCTTTTTCTCTTTAGCTTCAATAACTTGAGCAACTACAATATGATTATCTTTATTGATACCAACTTTCTGATTAGGGGAATAAGGACTTAAAAATGTTTTATTAAAATGTTTATTGAAAGAAGCAAAAGACGAATCGACAGGTGATGTATTAAAGTCGATAACATCTGCAGTTATTGTGGCTTTTGTGGTTGCAACGAAAGGGAAAAAACTACGTTTGATATCAACTGTAACATTAGCCAAAGCCTGCCCCTTCTTTAAAGGGTAATTGGTATACAAATTTCGTTTAGCTTCCAGGATTAAGGCATCTTTCGCTAACCCACCGATGCCAAATACATGGGATGTTTTAGAAGTCCCAACTGCAAAGCCACTAATATTAAAATTAGCATCGGAAATAGAGGCATTACCTGACATTATTCCCGAATGAGTTGCACATGATGTCAATAATAGGACAAGGGTAAGGATTAAGATTGTTTGTTTCATGAGTAATTTGTTTTAATTAGTATATAATGAAATGTCATTAATCAAGACAAACTAATTAGCATAATTACGTATGGAATAAACAAAAAATCCTATTGTTTAAAGAGTATTCTCAAACAATAGGATTCAATATATTATTGGTAGGCTCTTACAAAGCAAATGCCTGCTTTATATTATCAACATAGTCTAATTTCTCCCATGTGAAGAGCTCCACATCGAATTCTTTTCTTCCAAAATATGGTGATTCAAAAACCTTATGAACCGTCCTTGGAGTTCTTCCCATATGGCCATATGCTGCAGTTTCCTCATACATAGGGTGACGAAGTTTAAGGCGCTCTTCAATGGCAGCAGGGCGAAGATCAAACACTTCAGCTATTTTTAAAGCAATTTCACCATCGCTTAAATCAACTTTTGAAGTGCCATATGTGTCAACAAAAACACCTACCGGTTGTGCAACTCCAATAGCGTATGACAATTGAACCAACACTTCGTCAGCAAGACCAGCAGCTACCATGTTTTTAGCCATATGACGAGAGGCGTATGCTGCTGAACGGTCAACTTTGCTGGGATCTTTACCAGAGAAAGCTCCACCACCGTGTGCTCCTTTACCTCCATAAGTATCAACAATAATTTTGCGACCGGTTAATCCCGTGTCACCATGTGGTCCGCCAATAACAAATTTCCCAGTGGGATTAACGTGCAGGATAAAATTGTCGTCAAACAAAGCCTGAACTCTTTCCGGAAGCTTTGAGATGGTATATGGAATTAAAATATTACGTACATCATCTTTTATTTTAGCTAACATTGGTTCGTCTTCATCAAAATCATCGTGTTGAGTCGAAACAACAATGGTGTGAACACGCTTTGGTTGATTGTCATCACCATATTCAACCGTAACCTGGCTTTTTGAATCAGGACGCAGATAGGTCATTATTTTTCCCTCACGACGAATATCAGCCATATCCATCAATAAGCGATGAGATAGCTCAAGCGAGATCGGCATGTAATCATCTGTTTCTTTAGAGGCATAACCAAACATCATTCCCTGGTCACCGGCTCCCTGTTCCATCTTTTCAGCACGATCAACTCCCTGATTGATATCAGCCGATTGTTCGTGTATTGCAGAGAATACCCCACAAGAATCGCCATCGAAACGATACTCACTTTTTGTATAACCAATACGATTAATAACACGACGAGCCACTTCCTGCACATCAACATAGTGCTTTGAATGCACTTCGCCGGCCAAAACAACTTGTCCCGTTGTCACCAATGTTTCACAAGCAACCTTCGAATTTGCATCAAAGGCTAAAAAGTTATCAAGTAGGGCATCTGAAATCTGATCCGCAACTTTATCCGGATGCCCTTCAGAAACTGATTCTGATGTAAATAAATATCCCATATCATTAAAATAATAAGTCTGTTATATAACAACAGATATACGTTAATAGTTAATTGACATGTGAAAAAAGGAAGTACAAACGAAATTTGCGTTTTAGCACTTTTTTTAAGTGGTTGCAATCAGCCAAATCCTTCCACTTTTTCACCGATGCAAATTAACGGAATATAAAAAAAGCGTGCAAATTAAATAAGAGTAAAAAGTCCTGATTGAATCGTTTATTTAGGTAAGTTATAGTTGTATAGATAGATAGAGGTGGAGTGTTGACTTAATGCTAATTTTTTTGAGTGTTTTTTTAAGAAAAAATTTGGAGGGATTTTAATTTGATATATCTTTGCATCCGCATTTGAGACGATTAGACACGTTCAAAGGCAATAAGGTCCCTTCGTCTAGTGGTTAGGACGCAAGGTTTTCATCCTTGAAACAGGAGTTCGATTCTCCTAGGGACTGCAAAATAAAAAATTAACAATTTATAATTGTAGTACGATGGCAAATCATCAATCAGCGAAAAAGCGAATTCGTCAGATAGAGAAGAGAAGAGTTCACAACCGTTACTATGCTAAGTCAGCCCGTAATGCAGTGAAAGCATTGAGAGGTACATCTGAGAAAGAAGCAGCTCAGGAATTACTTCCAAAAGTGGCTTCTATGCTTGATAAGCTTGCTAAAAGAAATATTATTCACAAGAATAAGGCTGCTAATATAAAGTCTAAGTTAACTAAGCACGTTAACGCACTTTAATCAACAGCAATAAGGTCCCTTCGTCTAGTGGTTAGGACGCAAGGTTTTCATCCTTGAAACA
>NZ_CEXQWX010000062.1:4674-18154 GCF_982718395.1 Carboxylicivirga sp. | reverse complement strand
TAGGACGCAAGGTTTTCATCCTTGAAACAGGAGTTCGATTCTCCTAGGGACTGCATCTAAAACTTTATAGCCAAAACGGCAATAAGGTCCCTTCGTCTAGTGGTTAGGACGCAAGGTTTTCATCCTTGAAACAGGAGTTCGATTCTCCTAGGGACTGCATCAAAAGCTCTCCATAACGGAGAGCTTTTTTTATGACTGATATTTACTTTCTCGTATAGCCTCTTTATCTTTTCTGATAAAAGAAAAAGATGGAAACCTACGAACACCTCAGTATAAAAGAATGGGCTTTGGAGGATCGTCCGCGCGAAAAGCTGATTTATAAGGGACTGGCCTCATTATCTGATGCTGAATTATTAGCTATTTTAATTGGTTCAGGAAGTACTAAAGAAAGTGCCGTTGAGCTATCAAAAAAAATTCTGAAAGATTGTCAGAATAACCTTAATATCCTTGGCAAGAAAACTGTAAATGATCTAAAAACTAATTACCACGGTATCGGAGAGGCCAAGGCTATTAGTATTGTCGCATCTTTGGAGTTAGGTCGCAGGCGCAAATTGCAGGATACAGAAGCACTAAATAAGATCTCATGTAGTAAAGATGTTTGTGATCTTTTTCAGCCGGTATTGGGAGACCTGCCTCATGAGGAGTTTTGGATATTAATGCTTAACCGCTCCAATAAAGTAATTGCTCAGAACAAAGTTAGCCAGGGAGGGATATCTGGTACAGTTATAGATGTACGCTTAATTCTTAAATCAGCCATAGATCATCTGGCGTCGTCCATTATACTATGTCATAATCATCCAAGCGGGAACCTGCAACCTAGTGATGCTGATACTAAAATAACCAAGAAAATGAGTGAAGCAGGGCGCATTATGGATATTCCGGTTTTGGATCATATTATTGTTACCGACAATGGATATTTCAGTTATGCCGATGAAGGAATGATATGAGGTGAAAATGCAAATTAGCAGATATAATCGAAATGAAATTGAAGACGGCAAATGGGACGCTTGTGTTAAAGCAGCAATCAACGGACATGTATTTGCTCAAACATGGTATTTGGATATTGTAAGCCCGGAATGGGAAGCAGTAGTTTTGAACGATTATGATGCTGTTTTGCCTGTGCCGGTAAAGCGAAGTATAATTGGTAAGCAACTGATTAATCCATATTGGACTCCTTACCTGGGAATAATAAATAAAAAGCCCATTGACAATAAATTGATATTGGAAATGCTAATGCAAATTAAAGTAAAGCATGTTTGCTTAGTGTTGAATAGCTACAATAAATTGCCTGATTTTATATCTGCTCTGCTAAAAAAACGACAAATCGCTGTATTGGATTTAATAAGGCCGATACAGCATATAGAAGTGCAGTTTGACGGGCAATTAGAGAAAATAATCAATGATTACCGGCATAAAAGAGTATCAGTAGTAAGGTCGTTAGATGCAGGTGAGTATTTGGCTTTTGTTAAACGTAAAAATGTAATTTCCAGAGAAAGAGAATTAGATCAGTTACTTCCGATAATGAGTTTTGCAATTCGGTATAAGAATGCCGGGGTTTATGCGGCATATGATGGTCATAATGAAATGATGGCCTGTGCTTTTTTTCTTAAAGCCAATAATAATTTATCTCTGGTGCATTCAGCAGATGTAGATAGTGATTCATGTGGCGTTAAAGCGATAGTCTATCACATATTGAAAAATAATGCAGGCTCTAATTTAACGCTCGATTTTCCATTTAATACAAAGAAGCTGGGAAAGTTATTCACATCGAATCGTCACCATTGTATGATATATGAAAAAGGCCTACCTCGATGGGTAAGCCTTTTTACTCGTTAATATTTTGTCTCACTTTCCCAATTCATCATGCAGTAGGAAGTCTTTTACTTCCAGAAATGCTTTCTCAAGACGGATCATACGATCGATCATAAACTTCATCACTTCGGGCCACTGCTCCTGGCGATACATGTCTGCTGGAGCCAATTCTTCATACACCCGGCAAACATCCCGTCCTTCTGTTTTTGTGTAAAGGTAATCCCATACAAGTGGAGAGCCATATTCAGTTTCGAAGATGTTTTTACAAGCTTCCAGTTTTTCATACAACTGTAATCGGCGATCTTCGTTTCGATGATTGATCTCCAGTGCAACAATAGCTCGTTCCCGGTTAATATCGAATCGCAGATCCAGACCTTTAATGCCGGTCTCATCAAAGATCCATTTGATTTTCTTGCCTTTTTGACCCGGCAATCGTCTGGTTCGGTTTTCAAGCTTGTGCCAGAACAGTTGTCGTATTTCTTTCGCCTCTTCTTTCGAAAACATTGCTAACCTTTTATTTGTCTTCAGACTTGTTTTTCAAAAGCAAAAATAGCAGATAAGCACAACCTAAGCCAATTAATAGCATGCTGATTACTTCCATCGCACCTTTTGTGCTGTGGATCATACCAAAGCCGGCTATAATCATTAAAATGGCTGCCACTGCAAGTTTTTGTTTCATCGCGAGCCTGTAAATTAAAAGGAATAACGCATGCTGGCTGTTAAACGACTGTTGCTAAAACTCTCTGTATCGATAGGTTTAGCATATTCATCGTACTTGAAATTTCCATCAACGTCAGTGCCGCCATATGCAGCTACCACATACATCCATTCAAGTCCAAACCAAACTTTTGGAGCAGCCATAAATTTAACACGCGGAACTATAGAATACATGTTGGCAATATTACCACCGATGTTGTAGCCAGCTAATGGCGTTGCTTTATCAAACGTACCTAAGTTCTCTGTGTAACCAAACAAGATTCCTGGCTTTACTTTTTTAGCATTTGATTCTATATCAGCCCAGGTTGAGAAGTTCTTAATGGCGGTATATTCGCGTTCCGTGGTGTTATTCGTTTTCTCTGCAAAACCTCCCAGTAAAACTACATTAGTCATACCAGCTGAAAATAAGGCCTCGGTTTTAAATGTGAATGAGCCAAAGTTTTTCTTTAGTGAACCTGTAAAATAACCACCTTTAGCAGTTTCGTCGGTCTTTATACCAGTGTTGGGATCTGCTAATGAAGGTTGCAGTACTTTATATCCCCCTGTTAAAGCAGCAAAGAAGTTATCTGATTTGTATTTTAATTGTAAAGCTGTTTCAGGAACAATTGTATTCTCAGAAGCCTCGTGCATACCTTTATCTAAAAAGTCGTTTTGTTTCATTAAGAAACCAATGACTTCAAGGTTATTACTTAACTGATGACCAACGCGTATCATTGGCTGACGGTTAAGCGGGTGATAAGGAGTACCACAACTTAGATTTACTGTGCTGGCAAAATTTTCAGTGATAAACAGTGGATGCCAGTATTGACCAAACAGCAAGCTGGTTTTATCCCAGTTTAAGCGAATAAAAGCATGGCGTAAACGGAAATTCACATCCTGATGACCTGTTGCTTTGTCTCCCAAAAAATCTCCCTCTATAAAAGCAAAACTTTTGGCACCAAACATATCCGGCCCGCTAACACCAATGTTAAAGCGGCTAAACGAAGCATCAATATCAGAATATGCATGATCATTTAAATCATTGCCTTCTGCATCAAAACTTGCTGGTTTTGGGAACAGGTAAATATTTCCATTTCTAACAGCAACGCTTTGGCGCGTATCCATGTAGGCATTAACACCTACAAATCCATGTATTTCAACCTTAAAAGGTTTTTTCTCCTGAGCTAACACTAATGTTGTAATAACGGTGATTATTACGACAGTTAAAATTCTTTTCATTTTTAATAATTGTCTCCTGTATAATGTTGTTTTTACCGATGCAAAGCAACAAAAAAGCCTAGTTATGTGCAAGCTGCTTTGTGCCTTATATTCATGAGTTTTGTTACTTTATTTTAAAGAACGAAATGGATTTATTTAGCATTTCAGACTGACGTGATAATTCCTCTGAGCTGGATGCCATTTCTTCGGATGAAGCAGAGTATTCAGAAGTAATGCTGACTAACGACTGTATTGCTCCGTTGATATGGTTAGCTCCTGCCTCTTGTTCTTTACTTGATGCATGTATCTCACGTATCATATGAATTATATTGGAGATTTCAGGTAACAAATCCTTCATTGCCTGCCATGATTTTTGGGCAATTGCCAAACTATTTTCTGATAATTCATCAATATCACTTGCAGCTGTCTGAGTGACTTCTGATAGTTTACGAACTTCAGTAGCGACAACCGAAAAACCCCGTCCGGCTTCACCGGCGCGTGCTGCTTCCACTGAGGCATTTAAAGCCAAAAGGTTGGTTTGAACAGCAATCTCCTTAATGATTGCCACCTTGGAAGTAATGTTCTGCATGGCTTCAAGGCTGTTCTCTACCGTTGTCTGTAGCTCATTGATTCCTTTCTCCGTTTCGCTCGCCGTTTTTTCGGTGTAAGATGCATTATTGGCATTGGATTGTATGTTGGATACCATCTCTTCAATGGAAGATGATATCTCTTCAGTCGATGCCGCCTGAGAATTAGCTCCGTTGGAAATATGTTCGGCAGATTGAGACATTTGCTCACTGGCTGCTAATACATTATTGGAGCCATTTATTATCTCATTCATTATCTCTTTCAGCTTCTTCGTTGTTTTGATCAATGATTCCTGAAGCTTACCAATTTCATCATTATGAGTTTTTTTGATCTCCGTCATCAGGTTGCCGTTTGCAATGGCTTCGGTCGATATCGAAAGATCAACAATGGTTGATGCAAAGCGACGCCCAAAGTAAATAATCAGGATAGAGAATAGTATCAGTACTCCAACAATAATAGCAGAGGTGATAATAATACCGCGCCTGATTTCTTTTAGTTGAAAGGTTTTTTCAGCATTGACAGCTTTCTCAATATCATCTATATAATTACCAGTACCGACTATCCAATTAAAAGGTTCAAAATAGGCGGCGTAACTTCTTTTGGGTACTGCTACTTGTTCACCCGGACGGGGAAACCAATATTCTGAATAGCCATCTCCACTTGTTGCCGATTTAATGATATCCTGAATCAGGTAGTTTCCTTTTTTATCCTGTAAATTCCAACGACTTAATCCTTCCCGTTCTTCATTGCCCGGAAGTACTACATTTATTCCTTCCTTGGTGTCGACCCAAAAGTAACTGTCATCTCCATATTTCAAATTTCGAATAACCTGTTTGGCTAATTTAATGGCATTTTCCTCTTCAATGATGCCTGCTTCAATTTCAGCATTAAATTCATGTAACAAGCTGACCACAGTTTCTACTTCATGCTTAATGAGTTGATCAAAATCGCTGCGAAGCATCTCCTCCAAGACCTTAAGTTCTTTCTGTTGAGTTTGATAATTAATATAAGCTGATGGAATTGTGATTGCCATAGCTAATACAATTAGCATTCCCAACGAAAAAACGATGATTTTCGTTGTAATTTTCATTTTAAAAGTTTCCGATTAGTAATAGCCCCCTCTACGCAGTCGAACTAAAAAGGTTTACATTTATTTCTGAATTCGAATGAATTAAGTCGACCAGTCAGTCGGGATTTTTAGATATGTTAATAGCTGAGATAAAAATATCACTTTAATATTCAGATTTATGGGTCTTATTTGCTATTTTGAGCCGGATTTTACTTGTATTACCATCATAATGATGATGTGTAATAAGGAATGAGGAAGCAAATGATTTAGATATCCAATCTTATAAAAATGAAGAAATTTTTTGAATTCTTGACGGCTTATTGGTTGATGGGCAGTCTGTTACTGTTCCTGGGAGCCGTTTTAGGTGTCGCAACTTTTATTGAGAATGATTTTGGGACAAATGCCTCTAAAGCATTGGTATATAATGCCTGGTGGTTTGAACTGGTGTTCGTTGTGTTGGCGATAAATATGCTTGGTAATCTTATTAAATTTAAGAGTTTTAGCCTTAAAAAATTACCCGGTTTGGTGTTTCATTTAGCATTTTTATTGATAATTGTAGGTGCAGCCATAACACGTTATGCAGGTTATGAAGGCATGATGCACATTCGCGAAGGAGAAGAGTCGAATAGTATTTTATCAAGCGATCAGTTTGTTAGTGTGCAGGTTGAAGCGGGTGATTATCAAACTAACGATAATGAACATGTGCTCTACTCAGTTGTGAGTCCAAATGAGTATAAATCAAGTTTTTCGACACCTCAGGGAAAATTAAAGTTACGGAGCGATCTTTATATTCCACAGGCTGCATCTCGTACTGTTGAAAAACCTGGTGGTAAACCTGCTATTAGTATAGTTTTATCGGCAGCATCCGGCCGTCAGGAGTTTTCGCTGTTTGAAGGTGACGAAGTAAAAGTAGGTGAACACCGTATTGCATTTAATCCGGAAAAGGAAGATGGACAAACTATCGTTCTGAGTGTAATAGAAGGGATGCCTCACTACAAACCTTCTGTTGAAGCCAGCATGATGCAAATGCAAACAGGCAATTCTCAAACTTTTGCTGCTGACTCCATTCATAAACTGTTTAATGGGGTTTTATATAGTGTGGGAGATTTGAAAATGGTATTGACCAATTACATTGAAAGTGCAGTTATTGAACCGGTTTCTGTTGAGGGGGATCAAGGACGTGGCTTACCTGATGCTATTAAATTTGTCGCTGAATTAGGCGATAAGCGTAAAGACTTCTTTGTATTCGGACAAAAGGATGTGTTAGGAAAGCCTCATGTTGAAGAAATTAATGGTGTTAAGTTTACAGTGACCTATGGTGCTAAAACCATTCGTATCCCGTTTTCATTACATCTGAATAAGTTTGAACTGGAACGCTATCCGGGAAGTGAAAGTCCAAGTTCATTTGCCAGTGAGGTTACTTTACTGGATGAACGAACTGGCTTAAAAGAAGATCGTCGCATTTTCATGAATAATATCTTAAACTATCACGGGTATCGCTTTTTTCAGTCATCATACGATATGGATGAGAAAGGAACTGTTTTGTCAGTTAATCGCGACTGGTGGGGTACTCTGCTGACCTATGCCGGTTACCTGTTATTAACACTCGGGATGTTTGGTGCATTAATTGCTCCAAATACGCGCTTCCGTCAATTAATCAGGCGGACAGGTGAAATCTACAAGCAGAAGCAGAAAATTACCTTATTGCTGGCATTGCTAATTAGTGTGCCGGCTATGGCGGATGAACTGAATCCACCTCATCCGGTTAGCCAGGAAACTGCTGAGGCTTTCGGCAGACTTTGGGTACAGGATAATGGTGGACGGATGAAGCCACTTAACACACTCAATAGTGAAGTAGTTCGTAAGTTGGCTAAGCATCACACTTTTAAAGGCTGGTCGGCTGATCGAGTAATCTTAAGCATGATGATTGACCCATCCTATTGGCAAGCGATACCAATGATCACTGTGAAGCATGATCAGATGAAAGGTATGTTGCAGATTAGTGGTAAAAAAGCAGCTTTTAAAGATTTTTTCACACCCAAAGGAGAGTATAAAATACGCAAGCTGGTTGAAGATTCTTACCGAAAGCGGCCTGCATACCGGAATAAGCTGGAGCAGGAAGCTGTGAAAGTAGATGAGCAGATTAATGTACTTTATATGTCGCAAATGGGGAGCTTTCTGAAGCTTTTCCCTCAATCGACAGATGCACAGGCCAGCTGGTTGACACCTGGTGCCAAAGCCAAAGGAATGTCGCAAGAAGATAGCCTGTTAGTACGTAATTTGTTTGGGATGTATATTGAAGCAATCTCATCGGGAAAGAAAGAAGAGGAAGCTACCTATGTGAAGGCTATTGCTGATTACCAAATGAAGTACGGTCAGGAGATACTGCCATCAGAAACCAAGAAGGATATTGAAATATTCTATAATAACAGCTCATTATTTATGAGTTTAATGCCATATTTTCTGGTATTAGGACTCGTTTTACTATTCTTCCAGTTAACAACGCTGGTAAAACCAAAGTGGCAGTTTAAGTGGATTGTTCGTGGAGGATTAATGCTGATTGTGGTCGCTTTTATTGGTTATACCCTTGGGTTGGCTATTCGATGGTATATTTCAGGACATGCTCCATGGAGTAATGGGTATGAATCGATGCTGTACATCGGATGGAGTACTTTACTTGCGGGTTTGTTGTTTAGTAAGCAAAGTCCCATAGCACTGTCAGTTACTTCTTTTTTCACTGGTATCATCTTAATGGTGGCACATCTTAGTTGGATGAATCCTGAGATTACGAACCTTGTGCCGGTGTTGAAATCTTATTGGCTGACAATACATGTGGCGATTATTACAGCCAGCTATGGCTTTTTAGCATTGGGAGCTTTACTAGGTTTTCTTAATTTGATATTATTCGGGGTTAAATCAACAAAAACCAATAAAACATTCTCATTAACCATTGAGGAACTTTCCTCAATTGCAGAAATGTCGATGACCGTAGGACTATATTTCTTAACCATCGGAGCCTTCTTAGGTGGAGTATGGGCCAATGAGTCATGGGGACGTTATTGGGGTTGGGACCCGAAAGAAACCTGGTCGGCCGTTACCATTTTGGTTTATGCTTTTATTCTACATATGCGTTTTATTCCGGGTATGCGTGGATTAACCACTTTTAATTTCTGGTCGGTGATTGGATTTGCTTCCGTTATAATGACCTATTTGGGTGTTAATTATTACCTGGCCGGTATGCACTCATATGCCAAAGGTGATCCGGTGCCTATTCCGTCATTTGTTTATTACACGGTTGTGGTGATTGCTGTAGTCTCCTTTTTTGCCTACTATAATGAAGGAAAAGTGCAGCGGGCATTAAGTCCTAAAGAAAAAGATGGAGAAATAGAGTAGATATAAATGTATCATTATCATATGAATGGCTGGAAACCTAATAAGTTTTCAGCCATTTTTTTATTTTTTCGGCAAACAAATTGTTTGAATCCGTTGTTTAGGAATCATAACAAAATTATAGAACAAAATGGCAAAAATAACATTTAAAGGTTCGCCGGTTAGCACAGCAGGTGATCTTCCAAGAGTAGGGGCAGAGGCACCTGAATTTTCTCTGGTAAAGACTGATTTAAGCGATGTATCTTTAGCAGATTATAAAGGAAAAAAAGTTGTACTAAACATCTTCCCAAGTGTTGATACAGGTGTTTGTGCAGCCTCAGTGCGCCGTTTCAATGATGAGGCATCGAAACAGGATAATACAGTTGTTTTATGTGTTTCTCGCGATTTACCATTTGCTCATTCACGTTTTTGCGGAGCTGAAGGTTTGGATGAAGTGGTATCACTGTCAGAGTATAAAGATGAAGTATTCAGCCAGAATTATGGGGTAAAAATGACTGATGGTCCATTGGCTGGACTATTGTCACGAGCTGTTGTTGTGATTGATGAAAATGGTAAAGTAAGTCATAGCGAGCAGGTAGATGATATCGTTAACGAACCAGACTACGAAGCGGCATTAAAAGCCTTATAAAATAATTAGTTGTTTAGTTTTATTCATAGAAGGGGAGGTGTTGCTACTGCGGCACCTTCTTTTTTATTGATTTAGTAAGAGGAGCTATGGTTATAGGAACATTCTGGTGCTTCCTACCTGATTTTGAAATGAGTGATCGTTTCTGCTATTCTTTACTACCAGTTTTCAAAATGTGATACTATTTCAGAAGCTTATTTCTATATGAATGCAAGATGTGACAGCGTTTCAGATGTTGTTTTGTATCTGATTTTAAAATGAGTGATCGTTTCAGCTATTCTTTACTATCAGAATTCAAAATGTGACTCCAATTCAGGAACTCATTTCGATATGAATACAAAATGGTATAGTGTTTCAGATGTTGTTTCCTACCTGATTCTGAAATGAACGACCGTTTCAGCTATTCTTTGCTATTAGTTTTCAAGATGTGATATCATTTCAGAAGTTTATTGCTATATGAATGCAAGATGTGACAGCGTTTCAGATGTTGTTTCCTACCTGATTCTGAAATGAGTGATCGTTTCAGCTATTCCTTGCTATCAGTTTTCAAAGTGTGACACCATTTCAGAAGTTTATTGCTATATGCATGTAAAATGAAGCAGCATTTCAGGTGTTGTTTCCTACCTGATTTTGAAATGAGTGACCATTTCAGCTATTCTTTGCTATCAGTTTTCAAAGTGTGACACCATTTTAGGAACTCATTTCGATATGAATACAAAATGGTATAGTGTTTCAGATGTTGTTTCCTATCTGATTTTGAAATGAGCGACCATTTCAGCTACTCATTGCTATCAGTTTTCAAAATGCGATACTATTTCAGAAGCTTATTTCTATATGAATGCAAGATGTGACAGCGTTTCAGATGTTGTTTCCTATCTGATTTTGAAATGAGTGACCGTTTCAGCTATTCTTTGCTATCAGTTTTCAAAATGTGACACCATTTCAGAAACTTATTGCCAAATGAATGTAAAATAAAGCAGTGTTTCAGATGTATTGTAATATCCTGATTTGCACCTTGGCTATATGACGAGGCATTCTCGTGACTATGAGCATCATCCGCTCACCTGCTGACTATTAGCAGTGTATAAATGTCAGCTGGTGAGTAAGAAAGGGAAACAATTCTCGCTTAGTGGCTTTTTATAGGCTTATCGCGAGAAAATGTTGCATCTATTGTTTTCTTTCCCCACGATAACGCAGAACTTGTTCTGAAATAACCGGATTACCACATATTTTCATTCACTCAAATCGGTGAAAACACTTTCTGCGAAAATCTGCGTCATCTGCGGGCTGTGAAATTCCGCTTGCGGAATTAAGCTAAATCCCATTCCTAAAAAAATCTTCTTCCTTAAGACTTACTAATCGTCTTGATGCAACAGTTCTTAATTGAATGGCATAACGTTCATTACTTTTCTTTTCGTTGAGTTCTTCCGGTAAAGCATTAATAAACTTTTCGTAATATATACCAGCCTTTTTAGGGTTCTCCAGCGCATAGTCATAAATTGTTGCTATGTGATAAAGGTATTGACTCGTTTCTGGTGCATATTCATAAGCCAATTGATAGTATTTTACTGCTTCGTTGAAATGATTAGTATCAAAATGCATGAGAGCAAGCTTTACATTTGATTTCTCCATTAATGCAGGCGAGGGCTTTATAAGCTCCTGGGCAAGTAAAAGAAATTGTTTTCCATCGAGTGGTTGATTTGACTGACCGAGTGAAGCACCAAGAAAGTAAGCTACCTCCGGATCGTTATCCTTTAGTTTCATGGCTGATTGAAGATATTGAGCGGCTTTGTCATAACTCTCAAGCCGGTAAAGCGTAATACCTAAATGTTTCGTGGTAATAAATGAGCTGTCACCTTGGTTCTTTAATCGTTGAAACATCACCTTTGCATTGTGATTTGAACCATTTTTGAAATTAGCTATTCCGGCTAATAACAGAAAGTTCCGGTTGTTTTTCAGTTTGTCAATATAAGGCATGCACAGCTCATGACATTCGACATACTGTTTTTGACCGTTATAAAGCTGTCCAAGTCGCAGCGCAATTTTCAGGTTGTCAGGATACAGTTGAAGAATGACATTATAAACCTCAATGGCAGCTTCGTAATCTTTTGACTTTTGATAACTCTCGGCCAATAAGAGGTTGATATTATAATTCAATGAATCTTGCAACACGTACTTGCCAAGTATATCAATATTGGCATTGTAGTTTTTGTAAAAATTGTTGATCTCGGCGAGCCTAATAATATTTGTAATATCATAGGGTGACGTCAGGTATCTGTTACTACAAATTGGTAGGGCCTTTTCGTAGTTACCTGTTTGAAGGTAACAGCGGCATAGTAAATCCTCATGTTTTGCAGGTAGTTTGGTTGAATCTTTTAACAGGCAGTGGATTGATTGATCAGGATAGCCACATTGCTGATAAGCCAGGGAGAGGTAATAATTTTCTTCGATGCCAAGTTTATTAATTCGCTTCTCCAGTTGTGTAATGATATCCGCATAATTACCTTCTGAAAATAAATGCTGTATGCTTTGTGCATGGAGTGTACTCCATAAGGAATTAAAAAATAGTGCTGAGATAAATAAGAGGGTCTTCAGTTTCATAGTTATTTATTTGTGACTCAAATATAACTAAAAACTTAGTTGAATAACAAGTGTTAAGTTGAAAAATAAAAAAAGGTTACTAATCAATTGACTAGTAACCCTTGGGGAATTTCAGGAGTATGAGATACATACTCTGATAATGATCTGTTTATGGAATTGGTAAATGCTCAGGACCTTCTGGTAAATGAACAGGTGGCTCCATTGGTAAGTGAACTGGCTTTTCCGGCTCAACATATTTGTCATCGCTGCTGCAAGAAGTGAAACCTAAACCAACTAAAAATAAACCTACTGCTAAAAATGCTTTTAAATTTTTCATGACTCAAATATTTAATGATTACTAATTATTTACATTACAAAGATGCAGCGTAATGGGCTTTAATTTTAGCCTTATTGGTCCATCTATTACTCCAATAAGGTCAAGTTAATGGTATGTGAATCATGTATATATGTATATAGACTCAAAGGTTGCTAACCATTGAGTCAACAACCTTTGTGTTATAAAAAGTCTTTATTAACGTTTCATCCATAATTAAAAAGGATCAACCACAGGAGGGGGAAGCGGCTGAACAGGTTCCTCTGCCGGTAAGTGAACTGGCTTTTCCGGCTCAACATATTTATCATCACTGCTGCAAGAGGTGAAACCTAAACCAACAAGAAATAAACCTACTGCTAAAAATGCTTTTAAATTTTTCATGACTCAAATATTAAAATGATTACTAATGTTTACATTACAAAAATGCAAGGTATTGGGCTTTAACTTTAGCCATATTGGCCCATCTGATACTCCAAAAGGGCCAAGGTAATGGCATGTGAATCATACATATGTATGCAAACACAAAGGTTGCTAACTATGCAGTTAACAACCTTTGTTTATAAAATTCCTTACTAACGTTTTGCTTTTAGATTAAGCAGGGCTTACTGTTTATGGAATTGGTAAATGCTCAGGACCTTCTGGCAAATGAACAGGTGGCTCCATTGGTAAGTGAACTGGCTTTTCCGGCTCAACATACTTGTCATCGCTGCTGCAAGAAGTGAAACCTAAACCAACAAGAAATAAACCTACTGCTAAAAATGCTTTTAAATTTTTCATGACTCAAATATTAAAATGATTACTAAATGTTTACATTACAAAAATGCAACGTAATGGGCTTTAATTTTAGCCTTATTGGTCCATCTATAACTCCAATAAGGTCAAGTTAATGGTATGTGAATCATGCATGTATATAAATACAAAGGTTGCTAACTACATAGTTAACAACCTTTGTATTTATTAAAATGCTCTACTGTCGCTTCATCCATAATTAAAAAGGATCTACAACTGGAGGTAGGGGTTTCTCTTTAATTGGTGGAAGAGGTTTCTCTTTTTCCGGAATATCCGGCTCAACATATTTATCATCGCTGCTGCAAGAAGTGAAACCTAAACCAACAAGAAATAAACCTACTGCTAAAAATGCTTTTAAATTTTTCATGACTCAAATATT
>NZ_CEXQWX010000062.1:0-4574 GCF_982718395.1 Carboxylicivirga sp. | reverse complement strand
AAATAAACCTACTGCTAAAAATGCTTTTAAATTTTTCATGACTCAAATATTTAATAATTACTAAAAGTTTACAGTACAAAGATGCAAGGCATCGGGCTTTAATTTTAGCCTTAAATGGCCAGGTGATAATCCAAAAAGTCCAAATGTTATAATGTTGAAGTTCAGAGTAAAAGTAGGATAAAAAGGAAAGGTCACTAACCACATGGGCCAGCAACCTTTGAGTATATACGGAGTCACGAATATCGACTCAAGAATTAATTAATGTGGAGAAGGTACCGGTGGAAGTGGTATCTCTTTAATTGGTGGAAGAGGCTTCTCCTTTTCTGGCATTTCCGGCTCAACATATTTATCATCACTGCTACATGAAGTGAAACTTAAACCAACTAGAAATAGGCCAACCGCTAAAAAAGTCTTTAAAGTTTTCATGACTCAAAAATTTAAGTGATTATTAATGTTTACATGACAAAGATGCAAGGTGTCTGGCTTTAATTTTAGCCTTAAATGGTCAGACGATAATCCAGAAAGTCCAAGTTCTCTAATATTGAGATTCAAAGCAATTGCAGGATATAAAACACAAAAGGCTACTAACCACATGGGTCAGCAACCTTTGAGTATATACGGAGTCACGAATATCGACTCAAGTAAGATGCACTTTATTGCCAAATTATGGCAATGGCTGTACGGCTTCAGGCATAATTGGATTCTCTTTCTCTGGGTGGTAAATAGGATGTTCTGGTGTTGGAGCATTAGGATCGATGAATTTATCATCGCTACTACAAGAAGTAAAACCTAAACCAAATACAAATAAACCTACTGCTAAAAATGCTTTTAATGTTTTCATGACTCAAAACTTTAATGATTAATATTAAATGATTACGATGCAAAAATGAGGCATTATGAAGCGATATTTTAGCCCAAAGCGTTCATTACATATCCCATTTGGCTCAATGTTTGAGGAACAGGTTTGTTGTAGAATTAATTTTCCTTTAAATTCAGGAAGTATTACCAGAAGAGCATTCAATATGAAACAACAAGGAGTTTAGCTTCTCACACACGAACATGACAAAATTGGCGAGTTACATATAGTAGTTGAAAGAAAATTTAAACACATGAAGTCTATCATGCTAAAGTATTAAACACAGTTTGATGATTAAATGCGCAGTATTTACTAAAAGCTGCAAATTAGTCTTGTGTCTTGATACTTATATCTTGATACTAATTTTAAACACATGAAGAATAAGTCAGTAATAAACATTAAAGAGGGACCAGCCAGTAATTACTTTAATGCATTAATTGAGCTTTTTGGCGGTGAGGTTAATAATGGAACTTATCAGGTTAGCAATAAAGAGGTAGAAATTTACATGTCGGCCTATCATTTTGCCGAAGATATGGAACTGCTGGTAACATCAGGTGTACTTAATACGGCAATTGAGTTAAACCGGACTCCCGATGAAGATCCTGATTATATACATATAAATATCATCAAGGAAGGTCAGTTAACGCAGTCTTATTCAGATCAGCAACAGTTTATAGAAGCCGACACAACTAAAGGTGTGTTTGTTTATAATGGTTTATTTCCTCTTGTTGCAGAGATACCGGCTCACATCTCATATAAGTCAATTGCTATTAAGTTTAGTAAGAAAACCATCGAAACCTTATTACCCGAAGCAAAAGGTATTTATGATCACTTATTTGGTGATAACACTCCTGTTGCCTACCATTTACATACAACTAAGGAGGTTGAGCGTTTGACTGATGATATCTTTTACTTCAGGGAAGAGGCATTTGGTAATCGATCATTAGTGATGGCAAGAGGATTAGAAGTTTTCACGTCATTGTTTTTAAGAGCTAAAACCCTTTTAGATAACAATGAACTACAAGGACTTCATGCAGATGATTATCAACGCCTGTTAAAAATAAAGGAAAAGCTATTGTCAAGTTTTAATCAAAAAATATCGGTTGACGATATTGCCTCTGAGTTTGGGATCAGCAACTCCAAACTTAAAAGGGATTTTAAGACATTATTCGATTGTTCTTTATATCAGTTTTATACACATGCCAAAATGGATGAGGCCTATCGCATGCTTAAATCAGGTCAACACACCGTAATGGATGTGGGTTATGAGTTGGGCTATCAGAACCTTTCGAAATTTTCATCAATGTTTAAAAAAGTCAAGGGTCTTTCACCCAAAGATGTTATTCCAATAAAAGGATAGGAGTAGATTATTACCTATCAAATGGGTGATCGTTATCAGCGCAAATCTGCGGGCTATAAAGTGAAGCCTGCGGAATTAAGCCTGTAACCCAATCCCGCTTATCTTCTTATATAAGTCCAAAGCATACACATCCGTCATGCCCGAAATAAAATCCAGAACCGATTGTATTTTATCAATTAGCGGAGCCTCTTTTTTAACAGTGAATTGCTCCGGTATAAACGGGAGTAACATTTTTGAATAAAAATCATCCGGGTTAGTCACAGCTTTGATAAACTCTTCCAATAACGTTCCCAAAATCCGGTAACCAGCAATCTCGATCTCCACCACTGATGGATGTTTATAGATGCGACGATAAGCAGTTGTTTTACATATCTCCATCGCCTTATGTTCCTGTCCACTCAAGTGGTCAATTAAACCCTTCTCAAAACGACCTTCGAGTATGTCATCATGGTTTTCCCAAAATATTTTGGTACAAAGGTGTACTAACTTGCCAATCACCCTGGCGCGCAAAAATGCTATTTGCTCATTCTTATCGCTAACCTCTTCAAATACAGCTTTAATTTTTTTAAACTCACCGGCTTCAGTTTCCGGATCGAAGAAACCCGTTAGTAAGTCATAAGTTTCCTGGTAAGAGAGAATCTTCAGTTTATGAGCATCTTCAATATCCATTACCTGGTAGCAAATATCATCGGCAGCTTCAACCAGATAAACAAGAGGGTGGCGGGCATAAATTCCTTTATCAGCGTTCAATAACTTTAGTCCAAGAGTTGAAGCAATGTGTTCAAAAGTTGCTTTTTCACTCTGGAAATAACCAAACTTCTTCAAACCAACACCAGATTCATAAGGATATTTTAATATAGATGCAATAGTGGTGTAGGTTAATGCAAAACCACCTTTCCGGCGTCCGTTAAACGCATGCGTTAACATACGTAAAGCATTGGCATTGCCTTCGAAACGGGTGATATCAGTCCATTGCGAAGTCGTTAACTTGTCTTCAAATTGTTTGCCTTCGCCATTGGTAAAGTAATGACCGATAGCCGCCTCACCTGAATGTCCGAAGGGAGGATTTCCTAAATCATGTGCGAGACAGGCGGCTGCTACAACCGATCCAATTTCAGTAACCAAGTCAGCATTACCTAATCCAGCTTCCAAAAGTTTTATCGAGACGTTATTGCCTAACGAACGACCAACACTGGCAACTTCCAGACTATGTGTTAACCGGTTATGTACAAACACACTTCCGGGTAAAGGAAATACCTGGGTTTTATCCTGCAGGCGCCTGAAAGGTGATGAAAAAATCAAACGATCATAATCACGCTGGAACTGGGTGCGTTCGTGCTTTACCTCAAGTTTATTTTCTTGTCCGGTTCGTATGGTCGATAATAGTTGATTCCAATTCATGTTAATAGATATTCGTTTGATAATCTTTCATCGCGCTATCCAGTTCTTTAGCCTTTCCATCACACATGATATCCAGCCGGGCCCAGAAGTGTGGGCCATGGTTCTTCTCAAACACATGACACAATTCGTGCAAAAGTACATAATCAATCAAATGATCAGGCAAGCGCATCAGGTGCAGATTGAGGTTGATGTTATCAGTAGCTGAGCACGAGCCCCAGCGCGACTTAAGGTTTTTAATGGTAACATTCCGGTAACGAACCTGGTGTTTTTGTGCTAACAAGGCAAGACGTCCAGGCAGAAAACGTTTGGCTTCGCAACGTAATGCCTCTTCAATGCCATAACGTATGCTTTCCTGAATTTCGGGCGATTCAACAGGAACATTGTGTGGATAAAATACCTGTAGAAGTCCGTTTTGTAATTGCAGTCTTACTTTAGGCTGCTGGTGTTTGGATATTCGGAGAGCAAAAGAGCGCGATTGAAACGAGGTTCGTTCATCGAATATGGTAAGCTTATTTTCTTTCTCTTCAAGTTTTTTCAGATTGGACTTAATCCAATCTTTTTTCTCATGTAAAAAGCGGATACCTTCTTTAACATCAACACCATGAGGTACAATCAGGCAGGTGCCGTTAAATGGTTTCATTCGAATACTAATGCGTTTCGCTTTAGTGCTCATTCTGATAAGTACTAGTCCTAAACCTGGTATGTCAATTTCAATCTGATCTTTCACACTTCTACTATATGTCGTAAAAGTACAAAACCCTTTATAATAACCTGAATTCGACGTAAAATTTTGGACTCAGTATCCCATGCGCAATAGCACAATATTCAATGAACTAATGGATTTCCCCCTTGGCGAAGGCTACCTTTTATACACATTATTGTTTAATGAGCTATATAACAAATACTAACATCTTACTTTTACACCTCATCCCGGCCTTCTCCTGCATGGAGAAGGAG
>NZ_CEXQWX010000061.1:0-33203 GCF_982718395.1 Carboxylicivirga sp. | reverse complement strand
TTCTTCAACTTCTTTGTCTTCAAATGGTCCTACTGATGAACGAAATCGAATCATACTATTTCTGTCAATTACATACAAACGTTCTGGCGAACCAGCATATAGCGAATCAATCGTATTATTAGTGTCGTCTATAGCAACAGGCATTTTTATATTTTTATTCTTAATCCAATCTTTTGCTATTGCAGCTCTTTCAATATTACTTTTAGGCTGGTTATAAACCACATTATCTTTAAGATTTACAGGAATAAACCAACCATCTTTTGGGTGCATCTCATAAACATAGATATGTAGAAATGATACCTTGTCTTTATAAGATTCGTAAATTTCGTTGATTCTGTTATTGTGTGCTCGGAATACAGGACAGGTATAACTGCCAAAAATTAAAGCTAAGACATTACCATTGTAATCTGATAATGATTTTGTCTCATTCGTAATTTGTCCATTTTTTGAAAGTGATATTGCAATAAAATCAGGCGCTTTACAATTTAATTTTGCTGAGATATTAGTTTCCCTTTTTGATAAATCATTTTTTATTTGATGCCATTTTTCTACAGTGAATCCTATTTCCTTTTCAAATTCTTCTTCACTCATGGCTAATAGTACAGCTTTGTTTACTTCTTCTATGTCAAATTGATACTCATAGAAAACTACTTCTTCAGTCGGATTATCTACTGTTGAAACAGAAAATCCAGTTTTTTCCAGCACTTTAATTGACCCAATATTATCAGTTTCTACTCCACCTGAAATTGATTTAATATCTCCTTCGATTTTGCACCATCTAATTAAACCCTCAATTAATTCCGTTCCTAGTCCTTTACCCCAAACCTTTTCTGATAAGAGATAACCAAATCGTAGGTCATGGTAATTGTTTCCTGAGTCAGTTTCATAGAGAAAAATGAATCCTATAGTTTCATTAGTTGATAAAAGTTGGATAGTTACAAAATGGCTCTCCTTATCTCTATTCTTTATCCATTCCTGAGCTCCTTCTATTGTTGAAATGTTTTGCCACCCATTAGGTAGTGCTTTTGTAACATTAGGTGTCAAAATTTCAATTACTTTTTCTGCAAAGTTTTTCTCAGAATCCAGTTCTTTAACTTGGTTTGTCCAACTACTTACCAATAGTCGCTGAGTTTTGAAATTACATCTTTCTTCTATTTTTTTATTTGTCATCTGATAGTCCTTTATTTAATGTGCTATAACGTTGGTATAAATTCATTGTATTTATTTCAGCAATATCTCCTTTAAAGGTGTGCTTTCCATGCCAATATGGTTTGTAAAGTACACTTTTTATTATGATTATCTGATATTTTAAGTTTATCCATCCTTGAATCATCAATGATCACTACAATATCTTCCTTTTGCTACTAGTCCCTAACATACCAATTTGATCTTACTCGACACGACAACTTATTTACAATTGGAGAATACTAAAATAGAATTTTTGATTTAATACACCTGTTTAGCTCGATCAATAAGTGCAGTTGATTGAATAGACCCAATTAAGATATGGAGATAACTCTAAACTCGTCAAGTCGTCCTGCGCAGTATTCGTACCATCCTGCGCCTAAGGTCGGACGCCCTGCGGTACAGGCTCCCTTTCCTGCGGCATAGGTTAGTAGTCCTGCGCACACCTGATCATCACCCTGCAGTGTGGTTGGGCACTCCTGCGCCTACTGCTTATAGCCCTGCGGAGTAGTCTAGCTCCCCTGCGTCCATAATTAAGTGTTCAATAGAAACGAGGGAGGTTAACGGCTAATCTGCTTGCGAGCAGTTTTGATGAGTTTTTAAAGCAATGGCACCAGCTCGTACATTGCTGATATTTCGTAGAAGTGGTCTGAAGCTACTTTTTTAGTGACCACTTCGTGCTGCCAGGTAGTATGAAATGGTATATGAACTCCCCAACTTCCCAATTCAAGGACTGGCAGTATATCAGATTTAAGCGAATTACCTACCATTAGTAGTTCATAAGTTTCAATGTCCAAATGATTAACAAGAGAACGGTATGCTTCAGTATTTTTATCACTCATCACTTCAATATGATGGAAATATTTTAATAATCCCGACTTTTTAAGTTTACGTTCCTGATCCAATAAATCACCTTTGGTAGCCACAATCAGCTTGTAATCTTTCGATAGGTGGGCAAGCACTTCCTCTACACCGTTAAGCAGTTTTACAGGCTTGTTAAGCATATCCTTACCAATTTCGATCAGTTGGTTGGTTTGACTGGCCGTCATCTGAAACCCTGATAGTAAATTCCCGGTTTCAATCATCGACAATACAAATGCCTTGATGCCATAGCCATAGAGGGGCATGTTTTCTATTTCCACACCAAAAAGAATTCGCAGTGCTTCTTCTTTTGGAGCATAGTCTTTCATTAATTCTGCGAATTGTAATTCTGCCTCTCTAAAAAAGGTTTCATTTTCCCATAAAGTATCATCTGCATCAAAGGCAATTACTTTTAAGCCATTAATTTTACTCATCAATTGGTTTGTATTTTCTGTTTAGGCAGTACAAATTAATGATAAAAAGCGTGCTTGTTATTACATTTGCAAAAAATTAACAGCAATGGCAAAGAAGAAAAAATGGAAGAATCTGGATGGTGTTGTTTTTTCAACCAACCAGGATTTTGATTACCAATATAATGAGGAGCAGGAGGAGGAAACTTTGGCTCCAAACGAACAAGATTTGCGGGTGATGCTGGATAAGAAACAGCGGGGCGGTAAAAAAGTAACGCTTGTAACTGGTTTTGTTGGTGGTGAGGATGACCTGAAAGACCTGGGTAAAACCCTGAAAAGCAAATGTGGGGTAGGAGGATCGGCTAAAAATGGTGAAGTTCTGATTCAGGGTGACTTTAGAGATAAGGTAGTAGAACTGTTAAAAAATGCAGGTTATAAGGTGAAGAAATCGGGAGGATGATGTGGAAAGGTGTCAGCGAAAACACCTTCAACGTTTTGGTTTATCCTCCTTTTCGGTAGTCACTGGGACAAATCCCAAATTTACTTTTAAACTTTTTTGAAAGATATTTGGGATCTCTGAATCCTACTTTAAAAGCTACCTCCGAAACATTTAACCACCCTTCTTTTAAAAGGCGGGCAGCTTCTTCCAAACGAATGTCGCGGACAAACTCACTGGTTGTTTTATCAGTCAGATTTTTAATCTTGACGTATAACATGGTACGACTGACCCTCATCAGAGCAACAAATTGCTCAATATTAAAGGAAGCATCAGTGTAATTATCCAATACAACTTGTCGTGCTCTCTTGAGAAATACCTGATCATAGGAAGTTAAGTTGCTTTCTACATTTTCTGATTCATTCGTATAAAAAGCTTTCAGTATTTGTCGCTGATTGATCAGTGCATTTAGCCGCGTATTAATTAAACAGCTGTTAAATGATCCTGTGAATATGGCATCAACGCCAGATTCAATAAGTACCAAATGGTAATGTTCGCCAAGCGATGATGCATAAACAACCATTGGCAGATGAATCATTTCGTCCCGTGCTCTTAAACGTTTTATATCCAATACATCGTCTATTGAAAGATGATCGAACAACAATAATATGGCGTTTGTAGAATTGTTGATTAGAAAATCCTTATCCGGATTACTCCAATTAATCGGTTTGATATAAAAACTGCCGGATAGGCTTTCAGGTAAGTCAGACGAATGTAATTTATTAACAAGGGCTATCTCTTGTTGGGGGACACTGATTTCTTCATCATTTCGATGATGGTTATAGATATGATGTGGAGATAAAGTTATTGTATCCATATTAATGGCTATAGGAAATTAGCAGTCAATGATCGGTACAACAGTACCCTTGAAACGATAAGTTGTTGTATTTAGAAAAGCCGTGGCAATTAACTACCACGGCTTTTTAATTGGTTTAAGCAGAAATTATTTATTCCATGAGATACCTCTCATTTCACCTTTATAATTTCCTGTTACATCATCAAACTTAACACCAGACACTTTGTCCAGCGGGAAGTATGCGTTTAATCCTGGCTCTGAGCCATCAATATCTGCATCTAACTGCTCGGGAGTACGTGCTACATCCCAAAGACGGAAGTCCTGGATGTATCCATCCATTTTGCCCCAACCGTTACCAAGCCACATTTCGCCCCAACCAGAAACATTAGGAGCACCTATATCTTCAAATGAAGCTTTTTCTTCACCATCAACAAAAATCTTGGTTGTACGGGCAGTATTGTCATGTACTAATGCTACATGTTGCCATTCGCCTGTTTTCATTACCAAAGGATCTGTTTTAGGTCCTTGCCAGCCATTACCGGCATTTGTAAAGTTCCAAAGACCACCAGACTTCAACACATTTTCTTCAGTCAGCTCGTTATAGCCATATACCCACACGCCATATTCACCGTTATTAAAGAATTCACCGGTACCGTAACCAAATAAAGATCTAACCTTTACGTTAAACTCAACTGTATAGTCACCTTGTGGAGTGTAGTTTGGAGTAATACGCAAACCTACTGCATCATTATTCTCACGATCGATAAATACTCCCATTGCATCGGCAACCAACATTGAGTTAATTAGCTTTATCTGGTCATCAATCTTAGTAGCCATATCGTCAAGCTTAGCCTGTCTGGTTTCTTCAGCTTTAACCGTATTGGCTTCTTCAATTAACGCATCTACATAAGCAATGGTTCCTACTGGATAATCACCGTCGTTGCTACCTTCAACAATACCATCTTTAAAGTCAGTAATTTTAACAATGGCAGCATTGATATTGGCGTAATCAAGTACGATCACGGGTGGTTCTTCTACCCACTCAATATCACCCTCTAAGGTTGCGGTATACTTGCCAGAAATATCATTAAAGCTACTTCCCAAGTCAGCATCTAAAGGAAAATAACACTCTAAACCGGCTTCTGTACCTTCAAAATCAGTACTTCTGTTAGCATCAATTACTGAAGCTTCCAAAACAGAATTCCATAACCTGAAATCTTTAACTAAAGTGTTACATACACGGTCGGTCCATGTTGGGCTGTTACCAATTACAAATGGAGCATCGGCAGCTAACAAATGGTTATTAGCATTCTCAGCCACTTTAACACCATTGATAAATAGCTCCTGAACAGAACCAGTATTTGTCATGGCTACATCCATCCACTCGCCTGACTTCATTGTGCCTGCTCCAGCTTGATCACCTGTGTCAACCCAATTGTTGTTACCAACAACAACCTGGATTTTACCGTCGCCAAAATAACGTACGCCAAAACCACTATCCGGCCCCATTTGCTCCGCAGAGAACAAGTTATTAGAATAGCCCTTGGTATTTAGGTCTACTACATAGCACTTAAGCTCTATCGTCCAGGCACCATCTAATACAGATTTGATGTTATCCGATATTCGAATGTATGTATCATTCTCTTGTTTAATCCAAGGCATTGCTAATGCCACCTTCATGGTTTCAGCCTTATCCAATGCATTCTTTAATTGAGAATAACCATATGCCAACTGGTCATCAGCATAAGCATAAGTTTGAATTTCAATCGCTTTATCTAATGCCTTACGCACCATCTCCAATGCTGAAGGTTGATAATCTCCAGGCTTATTACTCGTAGGATTGTTATCGAGCAATGTTTGTGCTTCAATAATTAAAGCATCTAAATCGCCCGATGTCACTGAACCAAAATTAGGTGTATCATCGTCGTTACATGAGAATGTAATCAGCGACATGATTACCATCATCAGGATGGCTCTAATATGTATGTTTTTGATCTTCATAATTCTTGTATTTACAGATTTTTACTTGAATTATTACAGGCTATTTGAACCTGTATCCCACCATAGTCTAATGCCTGCATTATCAGGTCCGCCAAGCTTCTCAACACCACTCTCAACACCTTCTATGTTTGTGTTATATTCATCACGCGAGAATGGCAGGCGTTTGATAAATTCACCATCAGGTACCTGCCCAATCGTTGTTTCGTTACTATAGTTCACTTCAAGAGGGAACAATTTAGGGAAGCCTGTACGACGGAATTCAGACCATGCTTCAGCTCCTTCAGGGAACATAGCTATCCATTTTTGGGTAATAATACGCTCAAGCTTTACATTATTATCTGCAGCTTCATCCCACTTAATAGTGATATCTGATACTGCATCAATGTCATACGCAGATTCAAATGGGTCTGTATAATCAGTCGGCAAACTGCTGTCATCAGCTAAATAATCATCAGCTTTGCCACCTACACCCCATTGTTCCATCGATGAACGTACACCAGCTTCGTAATTTTCCTGAACAGAACCAGCACCTGACCATCCTCTTAATGCAGCTTCTGCTTTTAAGAAATAAACTTCGGCAGTTGACATCAATAACCAAGGTACTTCATACTTATTTTCAAGATTGTAACGTTCTCCAAGATTTGAATAACCTACACGGTCATCTTTACTGATTATATCAATACCATAACGAATGCCTTTATACGTATCGCCTGCAGCAATTACATTTTCATCTGTTGCAGCCGAAAAATATTCAGCCAAACGAGGATCGTTATAACCAACTAATATTGATTCCATGTTGGCACCCATACGTGTATCACCCCATGAGTAAGCTATTTCTGATAATGGATGACCAATTAATGGTTGATTAACCTGTACGATATCGTCATTTGTTTCTAACAATCCGTATTCATTACTTAAAGCTTTCTCACCTTGTGCTTTTGCTAATACAGGATCAATATTTGAGATACGAATTGCTAAACGTAAACGCAACGAGTTTGCCCACTTTAACCATTTCGAAAAATCACCACCATAAATAAGGTCAAACTTTGAAATTGGTTTAGCTTCCGGGTACTCATCGTAATAGTCTGAAATCAATGTAACAGCAGTATCCAATTCTAAGAAAAACTGCTTGTATATTTCTTCCTGGCTATCGTATAAAGTGAATTGTCCACCTTTACCATATTCAGAGTAAGGTGTTGGCCCGTATAAATCAGTTACACGATGCATACCTGCTACTTTTAAAACAAGTGCTGCCCCATAAAATTCACGAGATGATTCCTGAGTTAACTTTTTAATTTCATTCCATGGCCCCATAACATTTTCATATGCCAACTTATATGGCCAGTTGAACCAGTCAACTAAAAAGTAGTTTGATGAGTTCTTACCACCTCTAAAAGGAGTTGGAGGACATAAATAGCCACTATAGATATCGGCATTCAGGTTTTGTTGCAGCTGATATTCCCAGTTACCACCTGATGTATTGTAATAAATGGATTGCTCCATTTGAGGTAAAAAGGCACCAACATTGGCATAATCAATTGCCAACATCTCATCTGTTAATCGGTTCGGATTGTCATTCAATCCTTCTAAATCATCTGTACAGGCAGTAAATCCTAATCCTACAATTATGGATGTAACCACTGACATTTGATAGATATATTTAAAATACTTTTTCATCTTCAAAATTTTTAAATTTCATTTAAAGTCAGCACAATAGCAGATTAAAACTTAACATTTAAAGTTACACCATAACTTCTTGTTGATGGTACACCAAAGTAATCGCTATTCATCAGATATAACCCTGATGTAGTTTGAGTTCCTTCCGGGTCATATGGTGCATCAATCATTAGGAAGAACAGGTTACGACCTACTAATGAAATACGTGCATCACTAATAAAACCAACAGAGTTCAAAATCGACTTTGGTAAAGTATAACCTAATGAAACTTCGCGTAAACGAATATTAGTTGCATCATAAAGGCTTTCAGCCACAGGTATTCCATTATAATAATCTTTAGCCGCTATTCGACCTTGATATGTTCCTGTAATATTATCATCACCATCTACTATCACAGCATCAACTACAACGCCAAAGTTATCTCGCGCATCACCTGTTTCCTTAGATACACCCATACTATGCATTGCCGATTCTGTTGTTGACAATACATCACCACCAAAGCTACCGTCAATTAAGAAGCTAAAATCAAAATTCTTATATGACAAGTTGTTACCCCAGCTTAACCTGAAATCAGCATTAATAGTTCCAAGTTTCTCCTCATGTTCTGGCCCCCCTGCAACTGGTTTAGCTACACCATCTTCATCAACTGTAACAACCAGCTTTCCATCAATGCGACGATAACCTACACCCCAAATCTCACCAAACTCACCACCTTCTTGTACACGTAGCTTATATCCGCCATTTGTTGATAAGTTGTATCCGCCATCTCTATCAACTAACTCATCAGGAAGTTCCTTTACATTACTGTTATTAGTTGATAAGTTAAAGATAGTATTCCATTCGAAGCTATTGATTCTGACTGGTGTGAAACCAAGCATTAACTCAATACCACTGTTTTCAACTTTACCACCGTTAACCATTCTTCGAGAATATCCTGAAGCAGGATCTGCGTCTAACAAGAAATACTGATCTTCGGTTGTAGAATTGTAGTAAGTAAAATCAAGAGAAGCTCTGTTTTTAAACATCTTTAAGTCAACACCAAATTCGTAAGCCGCAGAACGTTCAGGTTTAAGGTCCGGATTTGGCTGGATTGTATTATAAATAACGGTTCCGGTTTCATTAACAGAATTGTACGGACGGAATACATAAGGAGGAACATCATTACCGACTTCAGAATACGAAGCTCTTACCTTAGCGTAATCTAAAACAGATGGTAGCTTATCAGCCCTGTTTAAGATTTCGTTAACCAATACGGAACCACCTACAGAAGGATAAAAATAAGTATTGTTTTGCTCAGGAAGAGTTGATGATTTATCCTGACGTGCTGTAACATCTAAATAAGCCAGGTTCTTGTAACCTAATGAAGCAGTTCCAAAATACGACTGTAATTGTGATTGTTCAATGATATGACTTCTGTTTTGACCACCATCAATCATATTAGTGAAGGTGAACAAATTAGGAATATATAATCCTTTTGTATTAGAGTCCGCACGTTTTTCATAGAAACGAATATCAGTTACACTTGTACCAATGGTTGCCATTAATGAGATGTTATCCCAATGCTTGTTATACGACAATAACATATCACCATACAACTGAGTATTTTCTTTATCATTCCATTCATAGCGACCATTAAGGTGTGATAGAGTCGTTTGCGTACCAGCGTGAGCTTTGCGCTCAAATGAATCATAGGTTCTATCAGCATTACCTCTTAATTTTAAATCTAATCCTTCAATAATTTTAATGGTAGCTGCAATATTGGCAATAACCCTAGTACGTTTAGCCTCAGTTTGTGCTTTATTGAATATCCAGTAAGGATTTTGGTGAGCATCAATATATGGCCAGTACTGTGTTTCCATATTACGCTCTGGATCAAAAACTGTGTAATTATTCTTGTAAGAACTTAAATCATCACTAACAGGCATTAAATAAGCCGAATGTATTGGGTTAAAATAACTACCAGGCGCTGATGGAGAATTTTCCATCTTCTGAGTCATTAAATTAACTTTACTATCTACGTTTAGTACACCATTGAAAAAATCGGTTGTATTACGAATTGTTAGATTATACTTTTCTAAATCATTGGTTGGTACAATACCGGAAGCCATAGTATTCGAAATTGATACATAGTTTCTCGATTTTTCGGTACCACCACTTAACGAAAGGGTATTGGTTAGGTTAGTGCCTGTTTCATAAAGGTTCTTACCATTGTCGTTGCCAAAGCTAGTTGCCGAACGCTCTCCCCAGCTGGTATTACCCAGCGCTCCGTATCGATCTTGCCACTCATATAAAACATTGGCATTCTCCATTTGGAAACTTGATGAAAAGTTAACTGATGTTTTACCTTCTTTACCTGATTTAGTGGTAATAATGATAACACCGTTAGCCGCCTGACTACCGTATAAAGCTGCTGCAGAAGCACCCTTCAATACGTTCATACTTTCAATGTCCTCGGGGTTAAGGTTAGAGATACCATCACCGGCATCTACACCTCCACCAAATCCATTACCACCTTCAGCTTGTTGTGGAATATAGTTTTGCAATGGTACACCATCAACTACGTATAATGGTTGGTTATTACCCTGAATAGAAGTATAACCACGAAGAATTACTTTCGTTGAACCACCAACACCAGAAGTACCAGGAGATACAACAACACCAGCTGCTTTACCGGAAAGAGCGTTAATCATGTTATCAGTAGGTACTCCTGTTAAATCCTCTCCTCCAATCTGTTGGGTTGCATAGGTCAGGCTTTTTTGCTCACGCTTAATACCTAATGCCGTAACAACTACTTCATCAATATCTAAGGCATCAGATACCAGTGTTACATTTATGGTAGTGCGACCGGCTGCATTTAATTCCTGTTCTGCAAAACCAATAAATGAATATACTAATGTTGCCTCAGGA
Organism: Carboxylicivirga sp.; assembly: GCF_982718395.1. Lineage (NCBI taxonomy): Bacteria > Pseudomonadati > Bacteroidota > Bacteroidia > Marinilabiliales > Marinilabiliaceae > Carboxylicivirga > Carboxylicivirga sp. Next base: position 22,870 of record NZ_CEXQWX010000061.1, on the reverse strand, counting down.
TTTGTAACTGTCAACTCATAACTACCATCTATTCTGGTAATGGTTCCATTTGTTACATTACCTTTTTCGAAAACATTGACACCCGGTAACGGATCTCCTGTATCATCAGTAACTACTCCCGTTACTACTAACTGCTCCTGAACAGAATTTGCAGAACTATCCTTGTAACGTTTCGTAATAATAATATCTTGATCAATGATAGTATATTTGTACTCATTTAAGTCGAGCACTTTATCTAATACGTCTTCAATACCTTCATTTTGGATAGCAATATTGACCGCACGATTTTCATCAACATCTTCTTTGCTATAAAAAACATTAAAATCAGATTGTTTTTCAATTTCATCAAAGACTTTGGATAGAGTAGTTTTCTTTAAGTTTATTGATACCTTAGCACCTTGTCCAAATGACGTTGCGCTTACTTGCATCAATCCAACTATCATTAATAAAACACATAGTTTCATAATACGTGATAATTTCTTTAGTTGGCTCCAAGGAATACCAACTAAGGTTTTGTTTTTTTTCATAAATTTGTAAAGCTTAATTATACATTTTATAATTAGTTATAGCCGGTTTGCAGACCGGTTGTAAGGTAAATCGGGAGTAGTTGCAGCTATTCCCGTTTTTTAGTTAGTTTGATTGATTTCAACCAAAGGTTGTACCTTTAAGTCTTTTGTTCATAGTTTATTGAGTTATTTGACTATTTCGATTTAAGAATTATTACTTCGTCGTTAACAACATAGTCAAGATCAGTAATGATACTAAAACGTTGCAGCGTTTTAAGTATTGACTGTTCTTTTTGTACGACGCATCGATAACGTTTTTCTTTTAAGGCTTCATCCTCTATTATTATTTTTACCTGGTAAAGGCTGGCCAGTTTAGATGCAATCTCTTCCAGCGTAGCGTCTTTAAACTCAAAACGACCAGTGACCCAGCCAGAGATTAAATTGACTTTTTCTACATTCTTAATAATGCTTTTACCGTTCTTTTCAACACTAAATTGTTGACCTGGTTTCAAACGTGCTACTTCATTTTGATTAAGGTCTAAAATACCAACAGAACCATTTTTTAATGTGACCTCACAAAGTTGATTTTCGCGATCTGAAATAATATTAAACTCTGTACCATATACTTTCACAGTGTGATTATAACCCTCAACCAGGAAAGCATGATTAGTATCGTGGGCAACGTCAAAAAAAGCTTCGCCTTCCAGTTTTGCCAAGCGGTTCGAATTATTAATATCGTATTTAAAACTTAATTCGGATGCACTATTTAGCCAAACGTTGGTTCCATCCGGAAGTTCAAAATTAGCTGGACTTCCATTGGGGGCAGTAAGCTTAAATTCTCCAGCTAGTAATTCATCGCGATGATTTAAATTGGAATTAAACCAAATTGAAGAACCAATCAAACCAATAAGCATTATTGATAATGAAGAATATACGAAACCTTTGACTTTTGTTTTTTGTCGGATCAAATGATTAATGACGCCTGTTTTGGTTTTTTCTCGTGATTCGGTTAATTTTTCTTTTGAAAAAATAAGAGCTTGCGCCTTAAAAATTTCACATTGCTTTGTATAAGTGGCTTTATTTTTTTCACTCTTATTAATCCAGGCAGTAAGTTCTTTCTCCTCTTCGAGGCTAATTTCCTTATTTAACTGCCTTAATATTAAGAGTTCTATTTTTTCCGATTCAATCATAATCTTTCCATTTCTATTGTGTAGACGAAAAAAAAGAGTGCCCCCCTGACACTCATTGAAAAAAAAATCAAAAAAGTTCGTTAGATGAATAAAATCGACGGTAAGTACTCGGATAAATCCTTCCGTAATTGTTTCAAAGAACGGGAAATTTGCGTTTCAACTGTTTTTTCAGACAGGGTAAGTTTTTCAGCTATTTGTCGATAACTCAAACCTTCGTCACGACTTAATAGGAATATTTGTCGTCTTTTCTCTGGCAGTTGTTTAATCGCATTATCAATATGCTTCTCCATCTCTTCTTCGAGTAGGGGATTACTAAAGGGAACGGTTGGCTCTTTACCTTCCGGTGCTTCGGTTTCATTCCGCTGTTTTACCTTATTTTTTCGCTGTACATCAATGCAAATATTAAAGACTGATTTAAACAAATAGCTTTTAACCGATCCATTAATTTTATTTAGTTTCCCCTTCGACCAAAGATTAATAAACAACTCCTGAACAGCTTCTTCAGCATCCCATTTATTACCCAATATTTTTGTTGCAAACAAAACGCAACGAGGATAATACAGATTAAAAATATCATCAAATGTTATTTCTTTGATGCTATCATTCATATAATTGGATTCTTCGGATTTCGCTCCAAAAATATAAATTTAAGACAAAACCATCTCAATAAACATTAACATCACAAGATATAAGAACATATACACACTTTTAAGTACATAAGCTCATGAATAAAAAACAAAGCTTTTGAACTGGAATTTACAGATAAATCATATTCTATGCATTTTTTTTAAAAAGTTCATTTACCTGATACAGAATGGTTTTGTTAGAAGAAAATAGTAATTAATTACTAATGTAATCAATAGTTGAACCCTTTCAGGGTTCATAATGTATATTGTTCATATACCAAAGGTTACACCTGTGGTTATTCAGGTTGAACTATTTCATAGTTCTTTTGCTTTACCAATCCCGAAGGGATTTAAGATGAATAACCCCGGGTTGCAACCCGGGGAAGGCACCTCAACTGTTATACAACCCTGAAAGGGTTGAACATGAATTAAAATAAGGTTTTCAACCATTGATTCGCATTACCAACAGGCTTTTCAAACCATCTGTTATGAATCATAAATGAAACTTATTTTTCCAAAGCTTTGCCCCATTTCTTATTGGGTTTAGCTCCCATTTCAAATATCAATTCGCCGCCTTTCATCAGGTCCTCATGGTGCAACCAACTCAAGTTATATGGTTCACCGTTCAAAGTTGCCGATTGTATATAGGCGTTCTCCTTCGAATTGTTGTTGGCAATGATGGTAAAGGTTTTGCCATTGCCCAGATTAATTGACACTTTATCAAGCACCGGACTACAAAGCTGATAGATTGGGTCTCCAGGACAAGCTGGATAAAAACCCATGGCCCCGAATATATACCACGATGATACCTGGCCACAGTCGTCGTTACCCGGCAAACCACCCACATTATTAAAGAAGTATTTGGCCAGCATATCGCGCACTACCTTTTGTGTTTTCCATGGAGTACCAATAAAGTTGTACATATATGGGGCATGCATTGAAAACTCATCGCCCACATAATACATGTCTTTAGCAAAGAAATCATCCAGGTAAGCCTCAAGCTTGTCCTCACCGCCCATAAAGTCGGCCAGCCCGGCTACATCATGAGGAACCAGCAAGGTATGATTCTTATAATACACTTCTGTATCATGCTCTGTACCACGTGCCCAAACACTGATGCTTTTGTCAAAAGGAGGCAACCATTCACCGTTTAATTTCTTACCACGCACTAAACCGGTTTCTTCATCCAAAACATTGATATATCGCTTTGAGCGCTCCATAAATTCATCATGGTACTCATCTTTACCTAATGCCTTGGCCATTTGTGCTATGCAATAATCATCGTATGAAAACTCAAGGGTACGTGCCACAGGTTCGCCGTAGTAACCAAACACATCGGCAGGCACATAGCCAATTTCATTGAAGTGTTCAATACCAACACGCCCCGAAAATCCTCTGTTACCTTTTTCAGTGGCATTCTTTAACATGGCTTCAAAAGCCATTTCAGTATCAAAGCCCCTGATGCCTTTAACGTAGGCATCGGCAATAACAGCATCGGCATGGGTTCCCATCATAATGCTTCGGTACCATGGATTAGGCCATTTGGGCAACCACCCTCCCTGCTGGTAGGTATTAAGCATACCATTAATCACATCGGTGGTTTCCTGAGGCTTTAAAATAACCCATAGCGGATGTAATGAGCGGAATGTATCCCATAAGGACAAATCGGTGTACATAACACCTTCATGAACCTGGTAATCGAATGGGCTGAAGTATCTGCCACCTTCGCTTAAATTGCGGGGATTAACAAAGCATTTTGTTAAAGCCGTATAAAAAATGGCCTTATCATCTTCGCTTCCTTCCACCTCTATCATATTGAGTTCATTTTCCCAAACCTTAGCTCCATCAGCAACAGCTTTATCGAAGTCAAAACCGGGAAATTCCTCCGCCATATTAGCACGTGCCTGGTCGATATCAATCAATGAAGTAGCTACCTTCATTTTAACCTTCTCATTGGCTTTGGTTGCGAAGGTCACATAAACAGCGTTGCCATCTGCTCCCTGAAGTGCCATTGCAGGGCCTTTGTCCGGACCTGCTTCCACTGGTTCCAAACACCTTAGGTGCATTTCTGTAGTACTTGAGCCATCGTAATACTCAATGCATATTTTGTATTTTTCACCTTCAACAAAGTTTACCTTGTGAGTATTGGTTCCGGTGGCTCTGTACATCCATTTATCAATCACCATCTCATCATTGATATACATGCGTGTACCATCCTTGGTTGTTAACTCAAATACATGCTCTCCGGTATGTCGTGCCACAAAAGTTGCTGTATATCTCGCAGAGAAAAAGTCTGCTTTTACACCTTCGGCCGGTTCTTTTAACCAATCGTAGTTGAGCTTACTGTGATTCACAACAACATCGGGTTTGCCTTTTAGCTTATCATTATTAAAATACTCAGCCTTAAAGCCGTTGGGCACCAATTCAGGCCCTACTACATCGGGTAACAGATCGACATTATACACTTCAAAAGGTTTATCAAACTTTACGACAAAATGATTTCTGAAATGACCTGCTATGACTGAATACCCTTCTATCTCATTTCTTTCAGTAATGACTTTATAGGTTCCTGGAAGATAGACAGCATCCAATAAAATCGATGAAGATGCAGATTCAGGAAAAGTAAACTGAAAAAACGCCGTTTTAGCCGCTGCCGTCAATTCGGCTTTAATATTATAATCATCAAGCTGAACAGCGTAATAATGTGGTTTGGCCACTTCACTGTCATGACTGAAATTAGATGCCCTGGCATCTGCATCCACCTTAATATTACCTGTCATTGGCATTATACACATGGCTCCCCAATCGCCAACCACAGCGCCGTTGGGGTAACGCGTTCCCCTGAATCCCTGTATTTTATCCTGATCATACCAATAAGGTACAGGTACGGTAATGACCCGTTCTGTCCATGTAGCTGTTTGTGGCGTCCAGTGCGTTAGTGCTGAGGGATAACCCACAATAGGCGATACATAGCCCATGGGCTCTTCTACTTCAGTTACCGTAATATCAGCAATACTGGCAGCTGTACCAACACGTGTATCAACGTATTGCAGTACCGATTCTTTGTCCTGTATTTGGCAGGCAACCAAGCCAATGCTGAATGCTGTAATGAGAACAATCCTGTTAAAAACCTTCATATATTTATAATTTATCATCGATATTAAAATCCGGCCTATGCATTAGAAAATCGCTTATAATGTTCTAATACATAACCCGTGTTAAACAAATGCAATAACTAAAACACCCAATAGCAATACCAACATTCCGGCAGCCATAATGATGACGGATCGTTTACCGGCACCTTTCCATTCTCCGGCTAATATGCCTGATACATTACCGGCAATGATAGCCAGGCTTTGCATGAGCGCCCAACCTACTGATGCACCCAGGTCGCCCAGCTTGTTGCTGCCCATACCGTAAAACATGACGCTACAGTACCAGATAATGCCGGACAAAGCTGCCCAAAACCAATATGCCGGTGTACTGTTTTTAAAAAGCTTAGCTGTATTATTCTTTCGTAAAAGGTATAAACAATAAACGAAATTGGCTATAAACCCGCAGGTCAATGCAATACTCCAGATGGTATTGGACGCAAAGGTTGAAGCGGTACCCGTTTCGATGGCTTTAAGTTGCATGGGCTCACCAAAAACAAATGCAAAGTTGACCATTGGCCCAAATAATCCTGCTAAAATACAGACGATTATGCCCAGTGTAAATGATTTGCCTGATGCATCAGATGATTCATTTTGTCCGGCATCTTTTTTTCTACCTGCTATGGAGACAATGACAATACCGACGAGCAAAATGCCCACTCCCGATAAGATCTGCAAACCACTCGGTTCAAGCAGGGCTGCAGGATCTTTATATACAATTGGCATAATGGTTCCAACCGAATTTATCAAGCCAAGCATAATGGGCAGGCTTAGCGATACCCCCAGGTAGTGTATTCCTCGACCAAACAGAATAGCGCCTATACCCCATATGGTTCCGAACAAGGCCACTAATAACACATTGTCAATTGATTCAGCGTAGATCGAGAACAGATCGGGCACTGTGATTAATGAAACTATCCATGGCATCACTAACAGGGCAAAAACAGTCCAGATAATCCAGTTGTTTTCCCATTGCCAACGGGTATTAAATTTTAAGGGAATGGCAAAGGTACCAGAAAAGGTACCGGCCATAATGACAAGGAGCATACCTGCGGTTATATTAATCTCCATTTTTGTTGTTTATTAGTTTATTCACCTGCTTTTGTAAGTCTTTCTTTTGCGCTTCGTTCAGGTAATGAAAGTCATAATCACCATTGGGCAAGGGCAAATGCGTATTGGCATTTTCAATGATGAGCACTTTAGAGCCCTTATACATTGCAATGTTATGCCATACATTTTTAGGAATATTATAGGTAATTCCCGCTTGCATCAGCTGAAGGTCATATGTTATTGACTCTCCATCTACTTCGGCTGCAATTAGTACAGCCTGACCTTCAACCAGAAAAAAAGCCTCATCAGTTAAAAAATGAATATCGAGGCGTTCAATGGCATCCAGCTCTTCTTCAGCAGCATGGTTTAGCTGTGCCACCTGCCATTTAGGTGTTATCAGAAATGGATTATATCCCTCTCCGTTATGCGAATAAGTATCTATCATTATTTGTGTATTAGCTTTCCAGAATGCGATCAACTACCAACTGCCTGAATTCAGGTGTCAGCATAGAAAAATAGGCTGTAAACCCGGTGATACGAACCACAAGCTCAGGATACTTAGCCGGATCTTTATGGGCTTCCAACACCTTTTCTTTATCCATAATGTTCACATTAATCAATGTGCCCCCCATCTCGAAGTGTGCTTTAATGATGGAACCTATTAATTCGGCATGTTCCTCTTTGGCAAGGCTTGGGTCAAGCTCCCACTGCATAGGTGCTGTATTGCCATAGCCCGGTTGAATTCGTGCAATGGCGCCTGCCATTGCCAATGAAGCGGCATCAGCTGTAAACCCGGGATTTGGATTGGCACCATGCGAAATCGGCATTTTGCTCTTGCGGCCATTTGGCGTGGCTCCCAAAGCTTTTCCAAAACCAACTGTATTGGCCCATGAGAAAAAACCAGGAATAAATAAATGTCCCTTTTTTTCGTCTGTTTCCTGACGAACCAGTGCAGTGAATACGTCTTTAATTTTATCGGCCCATCCATCAGCCAAAGAATTACCCTGACCATAACGCTCACTGTTTTTCAACAATAAGCGAATTCGTTCGCCATCAGCCCCTTCAAAATCGTCTTTCAGGTGATAGTCCACCTCATCCCAGCTTACCTTTTGCTCCTGCTCAATACGCTGTTGCAAAGCCGCCAGTGAATCGGCCACTACGGCCAGTCCTGCCCCATCAATAGAAAGGTTATAGAACTGAGCTCCTCCATCGGCCACATCCAGTCCTTTCTCAAGCGGACCATGACTCAAAAGGTTAAGAATCAATTCAGGCTCATTGTATTTTTGATATTTCAGGTGATGACGAATACCATTGGCAACTGTGTGTACAGCAATGGCAAGGTGGGCCTCAAATCGCTCCCATAAATCATTACAGGTATTATCTTTTGATTGATCGTCCAACATTTCGTTATAGGCTACTTCAAATACCCTGGCCATGTTTACTTTCACCAGGTCATTCATGGTGTACTCCTGCCCCGGCAATGACATCCAGTTACAGCCAACTGCAATACGCTGACGTGCGGTAGCCGCATCAAAACCGTTCTTCATAAAGCCTTCAACCAAAGCCTTGTCTCCTGAGAAACGTGGCCAGGCATTTTTATTCTTTATCAGGTAGGCCACAGAACGCTTAAACAGTTCCTGATCCATACCATCGTGCACACGAACAGTGATGTTTAATGAGGTATTGATTTTATCACCAGCTTCCAGTATCAGGTATGAAATATCGGAAGCTTGTTCGTTACCATCCTTATCCGGTCCGCCCAACTGCCAGTAAATAGGATCGTTAATCAGAAAACAGGCTAAGTAATAAACAGCCTTATCATGATCAATACGCCCATCAGCCAAATCCTTCTCATAAAACGGCTGTAATAAGGTATCTATCTGTCCGCCTGCCCCATCTCTGTTATAGGTGCGTGATGCCAGGTGGTACCAGATAATCCACTGACATGCTTCGCGCAATGTTTGAGGTGGTGCAGATAATATATTCTTATTGACCTGTAGCATTTCTTCCAGGTTGCCCTTCAGCTCAGGATCATTTTCCACCTCAATTTTCCTCTCAATTTCTTCAATATGATGGCTTATCCATACCTGAATACTTCTGATGGTACGCTCGTGGGCATCGTAGAACTTTTGTTGCTCATCGGACGTATTAATGGCACGATATTTTTGAATTTTATCCAGCAGACCTTGCCAGCCTAAGCTGACCCCCATCTGATAGTCGGGTGCAAAATGGGCATCATCGCCAATACCACATATAATATCATATTTGTCAATATCATCCTGCAGGTCTGTATATGGATAATCAGGATTCCATTTATTAGCGCGCATACGCGACATAAAGTACATCCAGCGGCCTGCAAATGCGTCATTGGCATCCACATACACCGAATGGTTTTGCATTAAATCGCAAAAGTTATCAGTCCACCCGTCAAGGCCATAAAACGATCCATCGGGATGATTAGCTTTACTTTGCCAGCCATCTTCAGGAGGGGCAATGCGTCCGTAATCATCTTCATCAAGCAAACCTTCAAGCTTAATTTTATTTTGTGTTTGTTCCAGCTTCTTATTTCTAAGTGCCTGCACACGATGCTGATATTTAAATTCTTTGAGTGGTTCCATTATTACACAAGATTATATTTCAATAATATTTTTTGATAGCTTTTTAAATCCGTGTCACTTACGGCTTTTACATTTTCAAATGGATTAGCAATTCCCAGGTTTTTGTATTTAGAGTCTGCCAGTGGATGAAAGGGCAGTAATTCAAACTTTTGCAGGTGATTTAAACCAGACACGAATACAGCGATGGCCTCAATGGCCTCTTGTGAGTGATTGACTCCCGGAACTACAGGTGTACGTAACCAGTAATTCTTTCCTGTTTTATCGAGTTCTTTAATATTACTGATAACGACTTCATTCCCAGCTGCCGTCCACTTTTTATGCGATGCATTATCCATTAACTTCAGATCGGCCATTACCAGATCGACATAAGGTAATAGTTGCATGTATTTATCCGAGTTGGCCAACAGGTTAGTTTCTAAGGCTGTATGAATATTAGCCCCTTTAAATAACTTCAGGCATTCAAGCACAAACTCTGTCTGCAGTATGACTTCACCGCCCGAAAAAGTAACACCTCCACCTGACTGGTCAAAAAAGACCTTATCCTGCATTACTTCGTCAAAAAGCACCTGCGGTGTATAATCGCTGCCAATAGTATTTAAAGCAACTGCATAACAGGCGTCAATACATTTGAAACAGGCTGTACATTTACTTTTATTAAATTGCACTGTCCCTGCATGAAGGTGTAATGCACCACTTGAACAAAAGGGTAGGCATTCCTGACAGTTAATGCACTTACCTGACAACCATTCCAACTCTGGTTCCCTGGAAAACGTTTCAGGATTATGGCACCATTGACAGCGCATGTTACAGCCCTTAAGAAATACTGTAGAGCGGATTCCCGGTCCATCATGTATTGACATGCGTTGTATGCTTGTAATTCTTCCTTCCATTGATTAATTAGCTTGCAACAAAGCTATTAACACTGGAAGGATTGAGAAAAAATTACTATTGATGAACAAAGGCTATAAATTGCCCTATGGCGATATCCTTTAAAGAAAGCTAAAATACCTTATGGTTTTTCTTACGATATTGAACAGGTGTTTGGCCAACATGCTTTTTAAATAAGCGGTAGAAATAACTAAGTGAATCGAACCCACAATCATAGCAAATGGACTTGATGGAAGAATTTGTCATGATCAGTTGTTGGCAGGCATACTGAAGCCGAACTTTAATAACGGTTTCAGTTAGCGTTTGCTTAAGATTCTTTTGGAGGACCCGGTTTACATGATCAACAGTCCGGCCCGTCAGTTCCACAAATCCCTGAATTCCATTTTTGAATTTATCGGGTGTATTATAATTGTCAATCGCATAAGCCAGCCAATGAGGTACATGAAGATTATCTTCACTTATTGTATTTAGTAATCTAAATATATGAGTCATCATTGAATCAAGTTGTAACAGATCACGCTTCTGACTAATCAAACGATCAGTCAATGCTGATAACTCATTTAGCTGATTAACCCCTAATTGAACAGTGTATGGTAGTTTTGCGGTGGTCCAAAAGTAAGAATCACTGTTAGGGAAATAACGCGCCTTAAAATAACTCAGGCTCTCAGTATAGAAGGCAATATTGGTTATCACTAAACTTTCATGCCGTTTATCCAACCGAAATGTATGCTTATCATCAGGACGTATCATACAAAGTGTCCCTTTTTTCAATGGCACTTCATCATCATTAATAATGTGGATTCCCTGTCCCTCTTTAACCCAAAACACTTCGGCATAACCATGCTGATGTAACTGCAAAGCCTGAACCGAATTGATGGTAGTCCTGGCCACATGAAACGCCTCCTTTTCATCAGATAAAAATGTATTTAGTTTAAAACGGTTATTATGCATCTCTTAAGATTTAGTTTTAAAGATATGACAAAGCTTTTATATCAGGATGTATTAGGTAATTCATTTATTTAAGCTGTATTTATTAATTGTTTGGATATTTATTACTTTTTTGCAAGGTGTTTGTTTTAATTGTCAGATTATCTGTTGTTTAAGAGTGTTGTGAAATTTGCTTGTATAGGTAATGTAGTAGTCTATGTTGTAGCTTTTTCATGCATGTGAAAAAGGTATTGATGTTTAGGATTCATCACATATGCATTTTGTTTCTTTTTTTCGGGGAAACTTAAAAATTGAAGCAATGAAGAAACTACTATTTGGTTTATTAATAACAGCATGCTCTCTGGCTCAAGGTCAGAAAAATGAGATGCACCAGTTCATAGATGATTTAATGCAAAAGATGACACTGGAGGAAAAACTTGGTCAACTTAATTTGTCGTCTGGTGTTGGTAATCTGCCTGTCATCACAGAAGGAGAAGGAAAAATTGAGTTTATTAAAAAAGGACTCATTGGTGCATCTGGTGGTTATAACAGTTTAAAAGCTTCAGTTGAAGAATCAAGAATGGGTATACCGGTTATTACGGGGCGCGATATTATACATGGTTATAAAACAACATTTCCCATTCCGTTAGCATTATCATGTATGTGGGATTTAGAGCGAATTGAGCAAATGGCTCGTATCTCTGCAATTGAAGCTAGTAGTGAAGGTATTAACTGGACATATTCGCCAATGGTTGATATCAGTCGTGATCCGCGTTGGGGACGCGTAGCTGAAGGTGGAGGAGAAGATGCCTGGTTAGGCTCAAAAATAGCCGAAGCATATGTGAGAGGTTATCAAGGGGATGACCTGTCAGCAAATAACACTATAATGGCATGTGTTAAACATTTTGCCTTGTATGGTGCCTCAGAAGCAGGTCGTGATTACAATACAGTTGATATGAGCCGGATCAGCATGTTTCAGGATTACATGTCACCTTATAAGGCAGCATTTGATGCGGGAGCTGGTTCTGCAATGAGTTCTTTTAATGTAATTGATATGGTGCCGGCAACCGGTAATCGTTGGTTGATGACCGAATTATTGCGCGAACAATGGGACTTTGATGGATTTGTTGTTACTGACTTTACAGCTATTAATGAAATGATACATCATGGTTTAGGTGATCTGAATGAAGTAGCCATTAAAGCCTTGAAAGCAGGTATTGATATGGATATGGTTGGACAGGCTTTTATTGGTACTTTAAGTCAGTCATTGGAAGAAGGTAAAGTAACTGAAGAGGAGATCAATACTGCTTGTAGAAGAGTGTTGGAAGCTAAATATAAACTCGGATTGTTTGAGAGTCCTTTTCAATATTATGACGAGAAAAGAGCCAAGAAGGTTGTACTCTGTAAAGAGCATAAGGCGAAGGCTCGTGAGCTGGCAGCCCGCTCGTGTGTTTTGTTGAAGAACGAAGATCAATTACTTCCCTTAAAAAAAGAAGGTCGGATTGCTGTTGTTGGTCCTTTGGCAGACACTAAAATTGATATGTTAGGTACCTGGGCTGCTACGCGCGATACCTCAGGTATTATTACAATTCTTGAAGGTATTAAAGTAGAAGCAGGCAAAAATGCTAAAGTGAGTTACGCGCAAGGTTCTTTTTTCACTGAAGATGATTATTTGCTAAATGTTAATAGAAAGCATAAAAAGAAAAATGCAAAAGTAATCTCCATTGATCCGAAAGAATCAGAGCGTTTATTGAATGAGGCTATAGAAGTTAGTAAGAGTGCTGATGTTATTGTAGCTGTTTTAGGTGAGCCAAGAAAGTGGTCAGGAGAAGCGGCAAGTCGTTCTGATATAAGTATTCCTGAATGCCAGAAGCGGTTGTTAAAAACAATGCTGAAAACAGGTAAACCTGTTGTTCTGGTTCTATCTAATGGTCGTCCTTTGACTTTGAGTTGGGAGGACAAATATGTACCGACTATTTTAGAAACCTGGCACGCAGGGATTGAAGCTGGTAGTGGAGTTGCTGATGTTCTATTTGGGAACTATAATCCGGCTGGTAAGTTAACAATGACATTTCCGCGCAATGTTGGACAGGTTCCTATATATTATAATCACCGCAAAACCGGTCGCCCGATTGATCCTGACCATAAGTTCACAACCAAATATCTGGATGTTCCAAATACACCGCTTTATCCTTTTGGCTATGGTTTAAGTTACACTACTTTTCAGTATGGAGACATTGTTTTAAGTCAATCTGAATTGCAAGGGAATACAAGTTTAACTGTAACAATCAGTGTTAAAAACACGGGCAAAATGGCAGGAGAGGAAGTTGTACAATTATACCTTCAAGACCCTGTTGCATCAGTATCAAGAGCAGTTAAAGAATTGAAAGGATTTGAAAAGATATATTTAGAACCTGGTGAAACAAAAACTGTTGAATTTAAGATAACACCAGAAGAGCTTAAGTTTTTCAATAGTGAACTGGTTTACGACTGGGAAAGTGGAATGTTCAATATTTTTATAGGTACAAATTCGCAAGATTGCAAAAGCAATTCATTTAAATGGATAAAATAGAGTTTCATGAAGCAGCTAATTAGATTTACACTTTTAATATTAACTGCAACTTTTTATTGTAGTTGTAATCAATCACAGGAACCTCAAAAACCGAATGTCATTGTTATTCTTGCAGATGATCTGGGATATGCAGGGCTGAGTTGCTTTGGGGGGAAAGGAATTTCAACACCCCATCTTGATAAATTAGCCGAGGGAGGTGTAAAGTGCACCAACTTTTATGCTAATAGTACAGTCTGTTCACCAACCAGAGTTGCTTTATTATCCGGTCGATATCAGCAGCGCGTCGGACTGGATCATATATATTTTCATTGCGTTGATTCAGTAGGTTTTGATCCGGTTACCAATCCTTCGTTACCTGTTATAATGAAAAATGCAGGTTATAAAACTGGCGTTTTTGGTAAGTGGCACTTAGGATCAGGAGAAGCATTTCAGCCAAAAGCCCATGGATTCGATCAGTTTGTAGGTTTCCTTGATGGTAATATTGATTTTATCTCAAAACACAATACAGAAAGTGAAGTGGATTGGTTTGTTAATCACGAACCAAGTGATCAAAAAGGATATGTTACCGAGCTATTAAACCAAGCTGTAGTGGATTTTATTGAAAAAGAACATGATAATCCGTTCTTTATATATCTTCCGGAGGCAGCAATCCATGTTCCTTTACAAGCGCCTGATGATCCACCCCTTCGAACCGATGAATTCTATACTTATAAGGTTGATCACCATTTTCCGAAAGATGAATATATGAGAAGATATTCTGGTATGATCGAATCAATGGATAATGGTATAGGCATGATTATGGAGGCTCTCAGGAAATACAATCTGGAAGAGAATACGCTTATCATTTTCACTTCCGATAATGGTGGTGAGAAAACAGGAATGATTCATGGACAAGTAAATGGTGATCATCGCGGGCATAAAGGTCAATTATACGAAGGTGGTATAAAAGTTCCAGGGCTGTTCTATTGGAAGGGTACTTTGTCTTCACAGATTAATAGTCATAATATGCTGACAATGGATCTGTTGCCAACTATTCTGGATTTTACAAATATTGAAAATACACACACTCATCAACCGGATGGTATAAGCTTGAAGCAAACCTTGCTTAATAACACACCCATTGAGCAACGAGACCTTTTTTGGATGCATAATGAGCGCATTGCGATGCAAAGAGGACAATTGAAGTTACTTTGGTTAAATTCAGGTATTGAGTTATATGATCTGGAGAATGATCCTTTAGAGTCAAATAACTTAATTGATGATGATTCAATGCAACAAGAAGTTGAGAGCATGATGAATGCCTGTCTGGAATGGCAAAAGAGAACTGCAACTGGTTTTCCGGCGGAAAGAAGCTTTGGTGTTAAAGTAAAACGACCTTGGCCATGCACGCGAAACCTTAAAGAATTCAATAAGGATAAAAAGTATAAATGGATAAATGGTCAAGGTATTGTTGAATAATTAGATATTAATCAATGATGCTATTGTAAAGCAATAATAAGAGCTCTCAGAATTTTTATTCTGAGGGCTTTCTTTTTTAATCTCACCTCACCATTAACACACTTGTACTTATTTTACGTTTTCTCAATCGAATATAGAAACCAAAATTTGGTTTGGAAGATGTATGTTGATTATATGTATTTATCATCTGTTATTTATAAATATCAACTGTATAATTTATTGAAAAGGAGTGGTATGTGTGATATTTTTATTGTGATGTTGTACTAAAATAATCAACTCTATTTTAATGTTTTTTAACAAATGAAAGAGCTACTGTGGTAATGATTTATCATAGGCGAATACTCCGCACTAATTTTGATCAACGGATATTAATCTCAGAGAACTTAAATTCAAATTTATGACTAAAAAATTATGTCTATTGATGTTTGTGTGTTTGCACCTGATAATAGCAAATGCGCAAAACGTCCTAATCCAAGGAAAAGTTTTGGATGAGAATGGAGAGCCTCTGATTGGTGCTACTGTAATGCTTAAAGATGCAACTGATTTAAGCAAGTCGGCAACCATCACAGATTTCAGTGGTTCATTTAATCTGAACCTGCCTGTAGATGGAACGTTGGTTGTCAGCTTTATTGGTTATATGACGCAGGAAATACCAATCAATGGTCAAACGTCTTTCACCATTAACATGCAAACCGATGTGAGCCAGCTTGATGATGTGGTGGTGGTTGGTTTTGGAGTACAAAAGAAAGAAACCGTAGTGGGATCTATAACCCAGGCCAAAGGAGAAGAATTATTGCAAACAGGAGGTGTAACTAATGTTGGCGAAGCGCTCACTGGTTTATTACCCGGAGTAGTCACTTTACAAAATTCATCGCAACCGGGAGATGCTACAACAAGTATTACTATTCGTGGTACTTCTTCCTGGAATGGAAATGCGCCACTTGTTTTGGTTGATGGTGTTGAGCGACCCTATGATCAGGTTGATCCAAATGAAATTCAGTCAATATCTGTTCTAAAGGATGCTTCAGCAACAGCAGTTTTCGGGGTGCGCGGAGCCAATGGAGTTATTTTAATAACAACCAAACGAGGAAGTGACTCCAAACCTAGTATCAACTTTACTGCCAACATTTCGGCAAAGGAAATGACTTCCGATTATTCGATACCAACGCATGCACAGTCAATGAGGCTGCATAATGAAGCTCGCATGAATGGTAATAACTATACTGGTTTATATTCCGATCAGGAAATTTCCATGTGGGAGAATCAGGTTGATCCTTATTTTTATCCTGAAATAGATTGGGAGAAAGAGTTAATGCGCAGATTTGGGTGGAGTCAGAACGCAAACCTCAATGTCTCGGGAGGAAACAAGTCTATGAAGTATTTTACTTCTGTAGGATTTACCCATGAAGGAGATATTTTTAAGACTGAGAAGCAAGAAGAATATGACCCTCGCTTTAACTATAGCAAGTTTAACTTCAGAAGTAACTTTGATTTTAATTTGACAAAAATCACTAAGCTTTCGTTAAACATTGGAGGAATAGTTGGTAGACAAAATCGTCCGGGGGGTGTAGGAGAAAACAATAGCGACTATTCTAAAAACGAATTTTTCCGTCGAATTTATTCAACACCTAACTACTTGTATCCTCTGTATTATGAGAACGGACAATTTGGTGAAGACCCATCGTTTCAGAACGCAAAAAATATGTATATCCGACTCAACCATGAAGGAGCTAATATAATCAACCAAAATGATGTATTTGCAGACCTGAAGTTTAACCAGGAGTTGGATTTTATAACAAAGGGCTTATCATTTAAGGCTAGTTTATCATATACTAACAAAACAAAGTCCAGCAGAAAGATCAATAAAACCATTGATCGCTATTACTATGGATCAAGAGAAGATTACGAAAATGGTATTTTTCTTCGTTTTCCTGAAATGGATTTTTATGAAGAACCAATTTCATATGGAGATGAAAAAATGCCAACTTATAATAGACAACTGTATTATGATGCAGGCTTAAATTATGTGCGGAATTTTGGGAAACACAGTGTTACGGGACTTTTGCTTACATTAAGAGAAGAAACCAAAAATGGCGTGTCGTATCCTGACAGGTTTATGAGTCATGTGGGCCGTATCACCTATAACTTTGATTCGCGTTACATGCTTGAAGCAAATGGCTCTACTGCAGGATCAAACTGGTTTCATCCTGATAATCGAGTGGAAACCTTCTACTCTGGTGCAATAGGGTGGATGATCTCAGAAGAAAGTTTCATAAAAGATAACCTTGGGTTTATAGACAAACTAAAGGTGCGCTATTCATACGGAAAAGTGGGTAGTTACAAACCATTTGAAAAGTTAAAATTTGATTGGGATATTAAACCTGAGCCTAAAACTGTTAATGGTAATCGTGTTTTATATTTTGGAGATCCGGTTAATCCCATTAACAGCTTTTATGTAACAACAGGTGCTAGTAACCGATTTGCATTTTGGGAAGTAGGTTATAAACACAATTTGGGTGTTGAATTAGAATTATTAAGAAAGTTGGCCATCACTTTCGATGTGTACAAAGAAAGTCGTGAAAATATATTGAGTGCACAGGTTATGCCAACATGGGCTGGTATTGAAGGTGATCTTATTGGTAACATTGGTGAATCAAAAACACAAGGATTTGAATTGGAAGCCACTTGGCGCAACAAAACAAGTTTTGGACTTGATTACTGGGTAACCGGAATTTTGGCTTTTACCGAAAATCGGATTGTAGAACGTGGGGATCCTGAAGGAACGCCAGAATACCAGAAATATGCCGGGAAGCCTATTTACACAACCAATGGTTTATTGACCAACGGCTTTTACAACTCATGGGATGACATTTATAACATGCCTCAATCAGGATGGACTGGTAACCATATTCCAGGTGACTTAGCATATATTGATTATAACGCTGATGGTGTGATCAATGATGCAGATAAAGTGCCTTTAGAATATCAAAAAAATCCAAACTGGACATACAGTGTCAATCTTGGACTTAAATACAAAGGTTTCCACCTTAATGCCATGTTAGTTGGTGCAACCAGCACGTACCAAAACATGCCTAGCACGATGTTATGGGAATTCCAAAATGATGCAACAATGACTTTTGCTCATAGTCTGAATCGTTGGACACCTGAGACAGCCGACACGGCAACTCATCCTGCATTGCATGTAAGAGGAGATAACGCCCACAATATGCAAACAAGCCAGTATACATACAGGGATGCTAGTTTTGTGCGTTTACAATCCGCTGAATTTGGGTATGCACTTCCTAAAAAAATTGCACAATCTATTTTAGGTATGAAAAAATGTCAATTCTATTTAAGCGGCAATAACCTGTTAACATTTACAGACTTTGACAACCGAATTGATCCGGAACAAGGTACTACCAACTTGTACCCGATTGTAAGAAGATTTAATGCAGGGATAAGAGTTGGATTCTAAAATTGACAGACATGAAAAAGTTTCAAATTATATTATTGATTTTAGCCACCGGTTTCATAAGCTCCTGCTATGATTATCTGGATAAGGCTCCTGAACAGGAAGTAGATATTAATGTGGTATTAAGCGACTATGCATCGTTCCGTTCCTATACCGATTATCTATATTTCTTAAGGAAGGACTATTTCGAATGGTTCCATCGTGGTCTTCCATGTGCCAATTCGGATGAAGCCACTACAACTAATACCAGTTGGATGGATTCATTTAAGTATAAGCAAGGAGATAACTGGCAGGCTCCGGATTATAAAACAACCTATGAGCTTGGTTATGATAAAAAACCGGGCAACAAAGACTATGGTAAGGAATCACCTGTATTGGCTAATGCAATGCAAGGTTTACGGGTAGCCAATACTGCATTGGAGTATTTCCATGTTCTGACTGATGCTACAGAGGAGCAGAAAAGAACCATAAAAGGTGAAATTCATTATTTCAGAGCATGGTACTACATGCAAGTCATATTGCGTTACGGTGGTATGCCAATTATTGATAAGACCTTTGGAGGAAGTGACAATCTGGATTTACCCAGATTAACTTACCAGGAGTCGAATGCATGGTTACTTGAAGAACTGGATCGCGCCATCGATTTGTTACCCGAAGTGTGGCCACAAAACGAATTGGGAAGAGCCAATAAAGGAATGGCATATGCCGCTAAAAATCTAGCCTTGTTATATGCTTCTAGTCCATTAATGAATCCTGAACTCAGTCATGAGTATAACATTGATCACTGCGAGGCCTTGTGTGCCAATGCGATCAAATTATTTGAAATGGAGCAAAAGGGTATCTACCGCTTATATAGTTTAGATGAGTATGACGATATCTGGTATAGCAAGACCAATCCTGTTTCACAGGAAGCTATTATTTACGTGAATTTTAAGACCCGCGAGAAGGGTGATATGAAAGTAGGTGCTCCAAGTCATCGACTTGGTGGTTTTCAGTTTTTTGACTCACCAACACAAAATGCGGTTGATAGATATGAAACAATCAATGGCTTGCCGATAGACGAAGACCCTGAATATGACCCACAAGATCCTTATACAGACAGAGATCCTCGCTTAAGAAAGAATATCTATGTAAATGGTGATGTGGTAGCGCGAAAAGGAACCACTGAATTTATTTTCGAACCATTTATTGGTGGGGCTGATAATCCTACTTTAGACAAGGTCGGTGGAAAAAGAACACCACGCGGTGGATATATGATGCGCAAGCATTGGCCGTTTAGTGCTAATAATAAAGAGAACGATTATTGGGGATGGTATAAACCCTGGATCAATTATCGTTTGGCACAAGTCTATCTTGATTTTGCAGAAGCGGCTAATGAAGCGTATGGTCCTACAGGTGCAGTTCCTGGAACCAGCTTAACTGCTGTTGATGCTATTAATGTTATTCGCAATCGAGCGCAAATGCCAGACGTAAACAGTATGTACACTGGTTCAAAGGAGATTTTCAGAGAGCGAATCAGAAATGAACGCGCTGTTGAATTAATGTTTGAAAACCAACGAAGTCATGACTTACGCCGTTGGATGATTGCGATTGAGACAATGAAAGATCTAAAACGAGCACATATCACAAAAAATGGCGATGGCTCTTTTAGTTACGACGCTGTTCTGCTTGACGATATTTATCAGGCCACTTTTACCGAGCGTAATTATTGGTATCCGGTGCCAAAGGACGATAACTTTCTGTCATCAGCCTTTGAGCAGAATCCTGGATGGTTATAATTCAAAATTATTGAGTAAAAACAAAAACAAATGAAGATAAAATATCCTAATATAAAACGCATGGCTAAGTTATTGCAACTGTTGATGGTGATGTTTTTTCTGCTGCCTGTTTCCGGTTATGGACAAAATAGCGAAATTAATATCTCGGCAACAGTTAGCAACATTGACGGCCAGCCAATAAATAATGCTATTGTTCGCATTTTTAACAAAGGCAAGACAGTTAATACAGATGTCGAAGGACATTTCGAAATTAAAGTTAAACCTGACGATATTGTTACCATCTCGGCTCAAGGGTATGAAACACTTACCTATGTATTAAGCTCTGAATTACCTGAGGAGCAGATTATCTTACCTACTTTAGAGCCTTTTATGGCTACAGATGATAAGGTTAAACTGCCATTTACAGAGTTGGATAAGAACCGGGTAACAGGTGCAGTTTCGGTAGTTAAGGGTGATGAACTATTAAGTTATCCTGATTTATCGATGCTGAATTCTCTGGCTGGTCGTGTGGCTGGTCTGTATTCAACTCAGAAGAGTAGTACTCCAGGGTGGAATGCACCAACTCTCACAATAAGAGGGTTGGGTGGTTTGTCAAATAACCGCCCATTGATTCTGGTCGACGGTTTTGAACGTGATGCAAATGCATTATTACCTGAAGAAATCGAATCCGTTGAAGTTCTAAAGGATGTAACGGCAAAAATGCTCTACGGAAGTAAGGCTGCCGATGGTGTAATTATTATTACCACAAAAAGAGGGAAACATAACACTCGTGATGCCAACATAAATCTTGAATATGGTATTATGGCACCAACTAGTGATCCTCAATGGTTAGATGCTGCTGAGTATGCAAGCTTGTATAATCAGGCTCGAAGTAACGATGGACTAAGTCCACTATATTCAAGTGAAGCTATTAATGCATACCGCAATGGAACATCACCGGTACTGTATCCAAACAACGATTTTCATGAACTATTCCTCAATGATTTCATGCCGTTAAAACGTGTGACTACAGAATTCAGAGGAGGAAGTAAAAGGGCAGCTTACTATGTAAATTTGGGTTATACGGGAACAGGTGGTCTGGAGGATATTGATGAACCTACAACGTACGATAAGTTTAATGTGAGGGGTAACCTGGACATTGAAGTAACCAGCGTTACTTCTGTGAAGATGGATATCGCAGGACGAATGGAATACCGACGATCAACCAATACAACTTCACAGGAATTCTTCGAAGCTCTTACAGCTCATCGCCCTAACGAATACCCTATTTGGATACCGACGGACTCAACAAATGTGTTAGGAGCGAGCTATTTGCATAATAATAACATTTATGGATTGGGTAATGAATACGGTTATAAGAAGCAGGAAGACAGAAATATCCAGTTTAACATAGGATTGGATTTTGATCTTAATAAATACGTTGATGGCTTAACTGCTGGTGTTCTTTTATCCTATGATAATGATAATTACTTCCGCTATCGTAATGTGGTTAATTTTGCGTCATATGGACTGGTTCCAAGTTATACGGAAGGTGAATATACCCTGAATAAACTGCGTCAGGAAGAGTATGCATCACCAGATAAGTTAGTGTCAGAATACAAATGGAATGATAGGTGGTACACCCAGCGCCTGGGAACTACATGGCAGGTGAACTACACCAAGTTGATTAACGATGTGCATGCAATTGATGCTAATCTTGTGTTACAACAACATCAGACTCAGCGTTTCGATGAGATACAGTTTGACAAATTTGCCAACTATGGTTTTCGCCTTAATTATGCTTTTAAGAACACTTACATTGCTGAGTTAAACACGTCGCTGATGGGTAGTTCTCATTTTGCTGAGGGAAACCGTTTCGGCCTTTTCCCGTCCCTGGGCCTTGCCTGGATTGTCAGTAATGAAAGTTTCTTAAGCGATTCTGAACAGATTAACTATCTTAAAATAAAAGCTTCGGGTGGTGTTATGGGCTCTGATAAAAGCCTTGGATATTACCTCTATGAAGATCGTTATACACAAGATGGTTCCGTTAAATTTGGTCCTGAAAATGACACTAACCAGCGGGTATATGAACTAAGTAAGTACGGTAATCCGGATTTGACCTGGGAGAAGCGTCGTGAGTTCAACTTCGGCATCGAATCTATGCTATTTAATAATTCATTGAGTGTTGAGTTGAATTATTTCAACATTTTTGATTACGATATGATTGTGACACCTTCAGCAATGTATCCAGGATATATAGGTGGAAACTTATATGCCATTAATGATGGAGAAGTGGTCAACAATGGTTTTGAAGGCGATATTGTTTATTTTAAAAAGTTGGGCGACCTAAGGTTGTCAGCTGGTTTAAACTTTGTTTACTCGAAGTCGGAAACAAAAAAGGAAATAGAACTTCCATATCCAGCTGACTTGCTGCACATGTCAGGAATCGGTCAACCACAAGATGCTGTAATTGGATATGTATCTGACGGATTAGTTAGTGAAGCTGATATTGCAGGTGGGTACACTTCTACTTTAGGAACTGTTAAGGCAGGTGATATCAAATACGTAGATGTAAATAAAGATGGCGTCATTGATCCGAAGGATAGAAAAATGATAGGGAATGACTTTCCACGCTTGAACATGGGTATGCATAT
>NZ_CEXQWX010000060.1:0-33281 GCF_982718395.1 Carboxylicivirga sp. | reverse complement strand
TGCTCTTCCGATCTCCTTCGCTTTTACCTCTTTAGCTTCTGCAATCGAATTTGGTTTTTCACCATACAATACATATACATATCCTCTGTGTCGAGAAGAGTAAAGCTGTCGTATTTGCTCATCTAAAGGTTTAGTATAAATGTACGGTACTAATGACTTATCCTCATATGTTGAAAATACTTTGACCATTTCTTCATGTCTGTTAGGATCTCCATAACCAGCACCTAAATCTTTACCTATACGAGGAAAACTATATTTATCCAAATGCATCCATGCCAAAGAATCAACCATTTCATATCCATTAACGGTTAAAATGCTAAGACCTAATAACAAATCATTGACACCATCATTGTTATAGTCTGCTACTTTAATTTGCGTGCCCGAGCCAGGTAAGGTTTTATAATGCCCATCTTTCCTTTTAAACAATGGCTTCCTATGTTCAAATCGAATGCCCTTGTCCGTCTTTACGCCACGGTAAAATTCAACAGGGTTTTGCTCTTTATAGGCATAAGAGGAGGTTGCCAATAAATCCAATACGCCATCATTATCCCAGTCAACTGCTGTTAAGTACGATTTCATATCACCGGATATACAATATTTTGCATGTTCTTCATTGGCAATCATTAATGGCTGACCTTCCACATCCAATAAAAGCTCTCTATATCCAAATATTGGCTGCTGCTTTGTGCCAATATTTAATGCACAACGGAAACCTCCGCTACCGGCCACAAACAGATCATATAAACCATCACCGTTAAAATCGGCAAAATCGACTGAGGAATAATTCCAATAATCATTTGAGTTGATATTGGAAGATGTAAGATTCAATACTGCCCTGTCTAAATAACCCAATTGCTCAAGCTCAACTACAGGTTTAAACCCATTATCTACGCCTTCCCACATGGATATCTTACCTGGATTGTACGAACCCGTCACCAAATCGTCAATACCATCACCGGTCAGATCAACAAATCGGGGGTGTATCCCAATACAACACCAATAATAAGCTGTAATTGTATCTCCATTAATATCTTTGGCATATTCAAACTCACCGGTATATTCTGGCCACTCATTAGTTCCTCTGTTTAAGTGAACCTGGATGTTTGAACCGGTATTACCTGTTTTAAATTCACCAATCAATAAATCATTGATACCATCGCGATTCCAATCAAATAGAGCTGGATACGCATAACCATGCTTTTCGGTCATTATTTCTTCTAACGTTCCCTGCACATGCACAGGGTGGCTTAAAACAGGTGCTCCAGGTATGTTTTCATTGACCAGTTCCGGTATTGTCACCATGTTTTTTGTCTTCATGTTTTTAGCTTCCGGAAATGTTGGGTACTTTGCTTGTTGACATGCAAAAGCAATTACCGCTAAAAGTATTAATACCAATTGTCTCATATTATATGGTTTTGGCTTAAAAAAGCTGCACTTGAGGTGCAGCTTTTTAATGCTTATTCTCTTGGATTCTGTTTTATTTCTCCTCTACCGGTTTCAATGGTATTTTCACCAATTGGAATTGCCCAGTTAATACTATTAGGTTGCCAGGTAACATCACCTCTCGTTAATGAAATGTTCACAAAATCATATTGCTGATTAAGACGTTTAATATCAAAGTATCGCATACCTAGGATATGAAACTCTCGTCTTCTTTCATCAAATATTTTATTTAAAGCATCTTGCTTATCAGTCGCAGTCAACTCATGCTCGCCATTTTCAACTGCACTAACAAGAAAACGTTTTGCTCTTAATGCAGTAATTACTTCCATCGCCTCATTTATCCTTGCTTCATCCTGTGCCAAACACTCTGCTTTTACCAACATCATTTCAGGAACTGTTACACCTACAGGCCAGCCATTGCTAATATCTGTGATTACTGGTATTCTATCGGCATTTACTGTTGGTAATTTTGATAGACGTAAATCAATAAGAGGTTTATCATAGGCCGCAACCAATGACTCACTATAACCTAAAGCTGCAATCGAAGATTGTGTTGCTGCATCATAATGTGCAGGTGCAGGCACCTCTTTGTACAAGATATGCTCAACATTTTCATCATACTTAGGAACCATTTCTGTTAAAGTATTATAATCTATCAGGGAGGAATTATAAGCCAATGCTGCATCTGCTAATTTTAAAGCCTCTGCATATTTACCCATATGAAGATATACCCGTGCTAATAAGGCTTGAGCTGCAGGTTTATTGACTCTATCTACAAATGGTCTGTTTTCTCGTAATAATTCAATAGCCTCCAATAATTCTGTCTCCAGAAATTCATACACTTCATTAACTGTTGCTCTTTTCAGTGATTCTTCTACATTACCAAATTGCAACAATAATGGTACACCAGAATCTTCATTGCCAGCATTAGCATGTCCATAATGCACTCCGTAATAATTCACTAATCGCCAATAAGTGTATACCCTGTGAACTTTAGCCTCACCTAAATAATGATTTTTTTCGGCTTCATTACCCGATACTGTTGATGCTACCTCGCAAATATAATTACTGACAGCAAGACTATTATAATGTTCCGTCCAACATACATCTCTCTGATGTGATGCATAAAACACCTGATCCAAATTATATACCTGGTTCATGAAATTAAAGAAATCGAATGTTGCATAGTAGTTTTGAGCCGTTTCCAACAATACTGTATTATCATTAAGCAACTCACCAACATTATCCTGAGACCTGGCACCAGAAAGCGCGTTGTTATTATCTAACAATGCATTCACATCTTCTAAGCTTTCAACAATCGCTTGTCCTCTTGGCACTATATCCACATAATCATCACATGCTGTAAATATGGCTAATGTGCCGATAGCTATATATATAAATATTTTTTTCATCAATCTAACTTTTTAAAATTCAAACTTTGCTCCAACCACGAACGACACAGGCACTTTTATACCAGGTCGGTAAGCTGTATAAAAACTTCCTGCAAATGTCATTGAACTTGTTCCAAAAGGAATCGATTCCGGATCCACATCAATATCATTTGCTTTCCATATCAAACCTAAATCACGTACTTGAAACATTAAACTTGCCCGACGTACACCAATCCTTTCGGTTAACTTTTGATCAATCTGATAATTAAGCGTAATGTCCTTTAGTCTAATATATGATGCATCATGCAATCCATAATTTGAATAAGTAAAAGCCAATTCTCTGTTTCGATCATTTGCCTTATCTACATCAGTAACTAAAGCAGGGATATCCGTGTTTTTATTATCCTCTCTCCAGGCATTGGCAATATCTTTATGGTGAACCATATAATCATTACTATTTTTATAAAGACCGTATTTAGGTTTTAAACTTTCCTGGAATACATGACCAAATTTATAAGTCATCAAGGCAGACAATGTGAAGTTTTTATAGGTAAATGTGTTTGTTAATCCTCCAAAATGTGGTGCAATAAACGGTTTGCTGATCGCCATTTGGTCTTGAGTAGCACTAAGAAACTCAGGATCATCATAACTTACCCGTTCACCGTCTAAAATAACTGTCGGATCACCGTTTTCATTTAAGCCACCCCATTCAAAAAATGCACGTGTACTAATGTCTTCACCAATTACCTTAGTATTACCACCGGCAACATTTTCATAATAATACAACCCTGTTGTTTCAGCACGATCACCGTATTTAATCACTTTGTTTTTATTATAGGAGTAATTTAATGTCGCATTCCATTTGAATTCTTGTTTCTTAATGAAATCAGCTCCTAAAGACAGTTCAATTCCTTTATTGGAAATCTCACCATCATTTGAATAGATGCCCCTAAGACCATAAGTTGTACTTATTTGTTGTCTGACTAACAAATCCGTTGAATGCTTATCATAGATATCAAAAGCACCTGTGATTCGATCAAATAAAGCGAAATCCAAACCTACATTAAAAGTACGGGTGCTTTCCGGACTCAAGTTCGGATTTGCAGCACTATTTATTGCAGCATAGTTCCTGTTAGTCGTCCAATCTGGCCTACTACCATATTTAATCGTGGTTCTGGTTGTCAGGCCTCGACGCATGTTTCCATTTAAACCGTAAGATGTTCTAAGTTTTAAAACATTCAACCACTCAGCGTTATTGCTTATAAATTCTTCTTTAGCCATATTCCAGGAACCACTAACTGCATAGTATAAATTCTTAGATAAGCGTTTGTTTATACCAAAAGCCGTTGCCTGATCAACTTTAAGAGATGCCTCAATATTATATTTTGCTTTATAACTGTATCCAAAGTTTGAAAATGAAGAAACAGTACGACTTGTTACCGGTGGTGTGTACATAATAGGTGCAGAATAGCTACCATAACCTAAATATGAGGTGTCACCTAAATCACCTCCATTATCAGCCCATTGATAATGATCAAATGTTAATGCATAAATGCCAGTACGGTCACTATATCCGACAAATTGTTGCTGATTAATTGTATATTTATTTTCAGTGGCCTCCATACCAATGATTCCACTCACCACATGATCTACTCCAAATACTTTATTAAAACTTAAATTACCCCTAATGATACTATAAGTATTAATGGTTTGTGCCTTTTCAAGCATCTCTCCATACGGTACAGCTCTTTTAGCGCCTGTACCATCACCCGGATCAATCTCGGTCACATAACCATTTTGAGCATAACGCATCGTATACGATCCAGTAGGGAATAAATTTTCAATATTGTTCTCAA
Source organism: Carboxylicivirga sp. (assembly GCF_982718395.1). Lineage (NCBI taxonomy): Bacteria > Pseudomonadati > Bacteroidota > Bacteroidia > Marinilabiliales > Marinilabiliaceae > Carboxylicivirga > Carboxylicivirga sp. The sequence continues at coordinate 28,591 of NZ_CEXQWX010000060.1, read as the reverse complement.
CACGATTATACTGGTATTTGATATCTCCTGTTAACCAACTTGTAAATTTATAATTGATGCCAGTTGCAATCCTTAAGTTATTATTGGTAATCTGATTGTTACGATAATTACGATCAAGTATCGGGCTATATGCTATATCATCAAATCCTTTACCTAAAAATTCTTCACGATAAGGGGCATAAACATCACTCATCGCAGCAGGATTGCCATTACCATCTACCAAATTAGCATATCTGGAAATAATGTTTCCTGAGTAAAGTTCACTTATGCCTACACCGTTTCTATTACTTTCACTGCTGGTAATACTGATATCATTTATTAAACTCAATTTCCGGTTTAATTTAATATCTGTCGACAAAGATGCATTTAAGCGTTCATCATCATCTCCAATGGTCGGCTTATTCTCTTTCATATGAGACACAGTCAGGCTGTAATTAATAAAATTAGAACCTCCCATCACATTAATAGAATTATTTACAATAAGCCCGTTGCGTAACAATTGATCTTCAAATTGTGGTAGTACATCATTCTGCCCTAACTCACTCATTAATCTGTTTCGCTCAGCTTCATCAATTTCACCGTCATAGAAACGTGCATAAATTTGCTCATAAGGATTTAAACGACGATACTTAGCTCCCCAGTCATTTTCATATCTCACCCAGGGTGTTCCGGGACCATACATCTCCCACCACCAAGGCTCTTCTCCTTTGTCAGTAAAATAGTTAATTGCACGATACGATGGGCTTTCTACTTCAAACATTGTCTGATAATTATCACGTAAATGCAATTCATCTGCAGAAGAAGCTAACTGCAGATCATTCAAATCAGGTTTGGTACCAAAAGTCCAATTGGTACTAAATGTTACCCTAGGTTTGCCTTCCTTACCTCTTTTAGTTGTAATAACAATCACACCGTTAGAAGCACGCAATCCCCATAATGCAGTTGCAGCAGCATCCTTAAGTACGTCCATTGATTCAATTGTTGACATATCAATGTCATTAAACGGACCTTCATACGGGAATCCATCAACAACAATTAAAGGCTGACGGTTCAATGAATTAATCTGCTGTTTTGCTTTATCATATGAGATATCCTCTTCATCAAAGGTGCTTATTCCACGAAGTATCAATTCCATTGTCTCCTCGCCTCCTGATGGTGTGACGGTATTTATATTTAGCCCCGTAGCCAAACCTTCCATTCGCTCATCTAAATTGGCGGTTACCTGGCGTTCAATACTTTTAGACGTTACTTTTGCCGCAGCTGAAGTTGCCCTTACTTTACTTGTTTTGGTATACCCTGTTACAACAACTTCATCCAACCCTTCTATTTCCTCAGTCAGTATAAATTCATATGATTCTCTTCCATCAACTTTAATATAAGCTGTACGAAAACCTAGCATCGTTACCTGAAGCTCAGGATTTGGGAAAGATGCAAGAAACTGCAGGGAAAATTCGCCTTTCATCCCTGTTGCGGTTCCAATATTTGTACCTTCCAATACTACAGCTGCTCCGGGTAATGGTTGCCCACTCCTGTCATATACAAAACCTTTTACTGTAACTTTCTTTTCTTCCTGTTGTTCTATAATTACTGGTGGTGCTTTTTTAATTACATAAGCATCATTCTTCTTTTCATAGGTTAAGCCTTTGTCTTCCAATATTTCCTTAAGAATTTCCTCCAACTCACCAGTCACATTTACTTCCAGATTATTAAAATCATCCACATGTTCCTGGCTAAAAACAAATACAAAATCTGTTTCTCTTTGAATTTTCCAAAGCAACTGTTCCAGGCTGATATTCTTTTCTTGGATGGTCACCTTATTGCCTTGTGAGAGCACACTGGCACTCATTTGCATAAAAGTGACTAATAAGATGATGCTCGTAAGTTTCATAACTCTCATCCATTTTTTCTCTTTCTCACCCAAAGGCAAAAAGAGGTGTAGCATTTTTTTCATACTTTTGTTATTACAGTTTTACATTGAGCCAACTGGTAATTGGCTTAAGATTAATTGAAGGGGGGGGTGCTGGTAACACTCCCTTTTAAATTATATTCTTTTTAAATTAGTTAGTTCTTCTGGTAATTATTCAACCGGGCTCACGACCAAGTTAATACCCTCAATTGCTATTTTTACTTCTCCGGTAGCTTCGAGCATCTCAAGAATACTGGTAATATTCTCATAACGCCTTACGTACACCGAATACTTGCTATACTTTATTTGTTGATTAGTATAGAATACCTTTGTATTATACCAGCGTGACAAATCATTTAGAATATTTTCTAAAGTGGCGCGTCGATACAGAAACATGCCATCTTTCCAGGCAGAAAACTGACTGGCATCCACTTCGTTAATGATTGTTTTATCAGCCCCAATAACAGCCTGTTGATTAGGCTTCAGAACCTTTGAAGTACCGTTTGAATTCAAAGAAATGCTTCCCTCAGCAAGTGTTACCTGACTTTCTTTACTTTCGTAGTATGCCCTTACATTAAAAGCAGTACCCAATACTTGTATTGTATTTTCATTGACATGCACAATAAATGGCTTATCAACATCCTTGGCCACTTCAAAGTACATTTCTCCTTTTACATAAACGGTTCTGTTATCAGCCGTAAATTGCTCAGGATATTTTAATTCTGATTCGGCGTTCAGCCAAACAAGCGTTCCATCGGCCAATTTCAACTGGTATTCACCTCCTCTTGGGGTTTTTAGAGTATTGAATTTTAAGTTATCACCATTTTTAGTCTTACCTGAATAATTAACAGCATTGGCATTAATCTCAATTTCTGTATTCCCCACATGTATGGTCGTATCTTTATCGGCCAACTCCACCTGTTCGCCTCCGGCAAGCGTTAAGATTGCCTTATTGGAACCTGGTTGAATTTGCTCACTGGAATCAGCAACGACCTGTTTATTCAATTGATCAACAGAATCGATTAGAAAATACAGACCGACTACAATCAGAATGGATGCTGCAACACTGGCAGCATGTAATAATAATCGCCTGACACGCATAATCTTCTTGCGCGGGTTAATGTCTGTAACAACACGGCTCCACCCTTCAGATACATCAAATCGCCCTAATTTTTCAGTCCTTTCTTTGACAAAACTCTCCGCTTGCATTTTTTCATACAAGGCTTTGTTTTGATGTGATTGACTGAGCCATTCGTCTAACTCATTACGTTCATCTGCTTCTAAACCCAAAGTAAATTCCTTTGTTATGAGCTGTATTATACGATTGACTTCTGTAGATTTATTACCCATTTCTTTGCTTTTCTATCTCTTTGTACACTTCAAATCTCGATGTGGGTGAATGGAAGAAGAAAAAGTTTATTTTTTTAATTAACTGAGAATTTACGAAAGTTCAACTATAGCTATTAAGTCTTTGGCTTGCTTTTAATTATACAGCCTTAACTTATTCATATTGGGATAAGAATAAACTACTGGATTTAACCACAAATGACGCAGATTTGGACAAATTAAGAATTGCTGTTCATTTCATGTTTATCGAAGATCAGCACATTTGCGTCATTTGATCAATTTGTGGTTTATAAACTATAACCTTGTATTTCTGCTACCACCTGTTAAACCTTAGTTATATAATTTAGTCCTTTCCGGACAAAATACTCAACAGAGATACAGTGACAATAAATTAAATAATCCTCACATATATTTCATCTCGTTCTAATCACTAACCAAACAGATAGATACTCAAAATAACTAACTCAAAAACATGGTCTTTAAGCAGTTCTCTCAATTTGCTGTAGGCACTTTTCTTTAACGTTTTAACTGTATTGACAGATATACCTAACTCCTCAGCAATTTCATTGTTTCCGTACCCCTTAAGGGCCAACTGAATAATATTCTGGCTTCTGGCTGGTAAATGATGAATGGCTTTATGCAATACATTGTATACTTCATCTTCTATATAGGCCAGGTCAATTAATTCGCTCTCGTTAAAGTCTGCATTATATCTATCTTCAACTTTCTGATGACGTAAATAATTAAGTGCCTTATTTCGTCCAATAGTATACAAGTACACCTTAGCCTGCTTAACTGACGACTGACTTTCCCGGTTTCGCCAAAACTCAATCATGGCTTCTTGTGCAATGTCAATTGCTACCTCTTCTATTTTCACAAATTCATCACAAAAATGGCAAAGTGAAGGATAAAAAGCATCAAAAAACAGCTTAAAGGCCGACATGCTTCCTTTGGCAATTCCCTGTATATGTTGATCTTTAACAAGTACCAATAGGTGAGTTTCTTATAGTTCGGGCGCTAAAATAGTAAAATTCTTAATAGAGTTGAACTTTGAATAGCCGTTGGTGAAATCCGGAATGTGTATCTGTTCCAATAACACAAACCCTTAAAAGGGTTCAACAATACAATTAAGTTTTATAGTTTGAACTTAGATTCAAACTTATCTCCCCAAGTCCTTTTTATGACTTCTTTGGCATATTTCTTATAAAGATCAACCTTATGCTCATTACCCAGGGCTTGATAGGATTCAATGATGCCAAAAATAATTGGAATATTATCAGGGTGCTGTTTCAGTGCAATGGTGTATTTTTCGATAGCAGTTGTAAAGTCTTTGTTTTGAAAGGATTGTTTTGCTGAATTGATAATTGCCTCTAATGATTTTAAGTTACTTTCAAAATAGTCATCGGTAATATCCTTTGCTTTTGTTGTGATAAAACTACACGGTAACTCACGCGTCACTTTTACTGTAGTAGAGCCCATCAAAATCCTGCTTAATCCAGTTCTCCCTGTAGTGCCCATCAGCAACAAATCAATATCTTTTTCTTTAATAAACTTCAATATTTCCTGATGAGCCACTCCTTCAATCGTTACTTGATTGTATGACACATCATTTAAATTGACCTGCACAAGAAAATCATGAAACTCTTTTTCAAGTGATGATTTTAATATTTCATCTTCCTGGGCATAATCTACCTCAATCCAAATAGAGTAACTACTGGAGGATGCATAAGTATGCAGGATGGTTAATTCTGCATCAAAACTTTGCGCCAGCGTTATTGCATTGTTAAGGGCTCTATGTGACGCATCTGAAAAGTCAACCGGGCATAAAATTTTCCGAATACTTCTTATAGGTTCAGGTTTGACAACCCAAATGGGTATTTGATTTTTCCTGATAAGCTTTTCTACTGTAGTACCTAATTTAAAAGCTTCATCCTCTGCTTTTTTCCCTGAACCGGCCACAATAACATTGTATTCGTTGGTTTGGGCCTCATGAATTATTTTCTCGAAAGGAACGCCATGTTCAACAATACTGTCTCTTACATCAATTCCTTTAGCATTAATCTGTGCGGTTATTTTTTCCAAATTGGAACTAACGGATTCTTCAATGAATTTATCCAATTTTGAGGACATGTGGTGATCAGATATGACATGCATTAAAGTAATCTGTGAATCAAACTTTTCTGCCAACCTGATTGAATTCTCAATAACATATTCTGTTGATTCACTGAAGTCAACCGTAACAAGTATATTTTGAAGGAATTTCATTGGTCAACATTTTACATAGTTAATAACAGATTCACTCATTATTAGTCTGCAAGCATTGATTCATTTAAGTTACGACATTTTATTTGTATTTGTATCATCTCTAAATGATTTGGCAATTGAATGGGCTGCTAATGGTGAGGTGAGGTATACAAACACGATTATCAGGATTGATTTTAAGGTAACATCCCAAAAATCAAAGTAGAAGATTACTCCTATTATTATCAGTAATATGCCCAGGGAAGTAGCTTTAGTTGTTGCATGAATCCGACTGTAAAGATCTTTAAACCTTAGCAGGCCTATTGCAGCAATCAAAATCCACATGGCTCCAAAAACTATTAATAAAGAGATAACTATTTGATTCATTTCTTTGCGTTTCTAAGTTTTAAGAAAGTTGATATGGCCACCGTTCCAATAAATGAAATAAGGGAGATGATTATGGCAATATCCACATACATGCTTTTATTAATGACAACACTATAAATTAATATAAAGCCCATGGTTATGGAGGCCATCAGGTCCATTGCTGCAATCCGATCATACATACTTGGTCCTTTTACAAGGCGAAAAAAGGCCAGTAACAGGGCCAATAACATAAATACAAAGCCAATTATAACAGCTATATCTAAAACTTCTGCAGCCATATTTTACGATATTAGTTTAATTATTTTATCCTGGATCTCTTCAATGTCGGCGATTACTTTCCCATTTGTATCTTTATATAAACAATGCACAAGTAATTGTTTTTTATCTTCAGTTACCTCCACACTTAATGTTCCCGGCGTCATAGATACCAAGTTGCAGAGCAATAGAATTCCAATGTCAGAACTGTTCCTTAACGGTATCCAAACAAAACCAGGATTTGTATGCATTTTGGGTGTTAATATATCATATGCCAGATAGATATTTGCCTGTATCAACTTCAAAAGATAAAAGAAGAAGAAGGAAACAATCAGATATATCTTCTTTAATGCTCTCATCTTATCTTGTTTAATACTGCTTCAATATAAACGTTCGGGTCCATTAATTGGTTGGCTGCTGCCAATGTTAATTCAAAGAAGGGTGCTGCCAAAACACCAATTAGGATGCTTGCTGTTGCCAGAATTACAGAGGGCAAAATATCACTAAAGCCTATTTTGACATTAAGCGGTATTTCTGATCTCTCAGGCTGTTTCTTCAAAAAAGCTTCATTCCATATTTTAATCATCGAATAAAGTGTTAGCATGGCTGTGAGCACTGCTGCTGAGGTCACTATATAATGCTTATCTTCAATACCGGCCTTTATAAGGATAAACTTGGCGAAAAAACCGGAAAGTGGCGGAATACCCGCTAACGCAAACGCCGGAATGATAAACAATACTGCCAGAAAGGGTCGTTCCTTTAACAGGCCACCTATATCTTTGAGATAAAATGTACCTTTTAATTTACTGACAATACCAGCTACCAAAAAGGTGTTGGTTTTAGCCAGCATATTATGAATGATAAAAAATATAGCACCAGCTAACGCCAGGGGCGTATATATACCCAATCCCATAACCATATAGCCTATCTGGCTGATAATATGGTACGACAATATACGTCTTGTATCGTATTGAATGGTTGCTGCCATACCGCCGATTACCATTGTAAAACCTGCGGAGATTAACAACAGATTATGCCAGAAATAGGCGTCCTGTACAAAGAATAAGGTAAAAAAGCGAATAAGTGCATAAACACCCACTTTGGTCAGTAATCCGGCAAAGAGAGATGTAACCGTAATATTAGCAGTGTGGTAGGAAGCCGGTAGCCAAAAGAATAAAGGAAAAATAGCAGTCTTTATTCCCCAGGCAATAAAAAACAACATGGCAGAGGTATTCAGTAATATCGACTGCTGATCATTATTTAAGATCAAGGCCAGATGAGCCATATTCAATGTACCTGTTTTGCCATACAACAAGCCAAGACCCGCCAAAAATAAAAGGGAAGCAATAAGGTTAAGCGTCATATATTTTATGCCTCCCTCAAGTCGTTCGTTTGTGGCCCCCATGGTTATTAATACAAAAGAGGATAGCATCATGACTTCCAACCAAACGTACAGGTTAAAAACATCTCCTGTTATAAATGCGCCATTGACCCCCATCGTTAGGGCAAAGAAGAAGATATAAAATCTCGAAGATCGATACTTGTCGCCAACAAAATGGTAAGCATAGATAGAAATAGCAAAAACAATAAATGAAGAGGCTAACAACATTAAACTACTCAAATAATCCACTACTAATGAAATACCATAAGGTGCCTCCCATCCCCCCATTTGCAATACAAGTACATCATTTTTCCTGACATTAATAAACAGATATACAGCGGTCAAAAGCAATAATGCACTACCTGCAATTCCTATCCATTTGGCATAACGAGCGGATCTTATAAATATTAACAGAATTATAAGCGTAAAAGGCAGTAATATGGGTAGTGCAATTTCAGCCATGGTTTAGGTATCTGTGTTTTTTAATTGATCCGAGTCTTCAGTGGCGGTTTCACTAAAAAACTTAGACTTTAAAGCAAGTGTGTAAATAACAATACCGAATCCGATCACTATGGCGGTCAGAACCAATGCCTGTGGTAAGGGATCTGCCAGCGCATTCGAATTTGCTCCAAGTTCATCTATAAATGCCGGTTTTCCAGGAACTATACCGGCCGAAAGAAAAACAAGCAGATTGGTGGCATTGCTCAGAAAGATGATACCAATGACAAACTTTAAGATGCTCCGTCTCAAAATCAGGTAAACGCCTCCCGCATATAATAATCCTGTTAGTGCTGATAATAGTATCTCCATAACTCTATTATTTAAATCCTTACCGGAATAAGTACAATCTTATTTTAAGCATCCTGCAAATCTGTCTTGTGTCCTCAGTCTAACGAACTATTATTTGTTGATAAGGTGAATAAAAACAGGAGCGCGACTCCCATTACCGTAAAGAAGACTCCAAGGTCAAATAACAGAGGGGTACCCAGTTTTATTTCTCCAAGAATGGAGGAATTTAAGGATATCCAGGTTCCTTTCATCAATGGTGCACCAGTGAAAATACTTGGCATAAAGCTCAACAGAGCGCACATCAGGCCAGTACCCATATAATGTTCGGGTCTGACTTTCAATTGCTTTTTAATCTGCTGGCTTGTAAATGCCAGGCTGTTGTATACGATATATAGAGCGGCCAAAAGACCACCAATAAACCCACCTCCAGGCGAGTTATGCCCCCTGATCAAAGCGATAAACGCAAATAACAGAAACAGAACTTTCAGGTATTTAGCTGCTATTTGTAATATAACTGAATTCATTTCTTCATCTTTTTTACGTTTAACAATGTAAAGACTCCAAATGCAGCAATAACAAGCACGGTTATTTCGCCGAGTGTATCCAAAGCTCTGAAGTCAACTAAAATAACATTAACCACATTTTTACCATAGGCCAATAAGACACTATTATCCACAAAATAGTTGGATATCGTTGGATTAAGATCCACATGAATGGCCTTTAACGAAAGCAGGGTCATTATAACACCAAAACCGAGTGCAATAAGTGCATCACGTATTTTTGTTGATCGACCGGATAGTTTTGCAAATTTTGGCAATCGCCGCAATACAAGCACAAACATCACTACCATCAGCGTTTCAATAATAATTTGTGTTATCGCCAAATCAACTGCACTGTAATACAGGTATATCAGTGAAATTCCGTAACCCGTAACTGCCATAGCTGTTACTGTAAAAATGCTGTTCTTGGAGAGTACACTCATCAGGGCCGACATGCTAATGATGGCCACCAACCCTGAGATATAAAATGGACGCAGTGTAAAGGACGAATGTATCTCCCACCCTTTGGTCATATATAATTGAAATGACAGTAGTAAGGATGTAAAAATAATAATGGTAATAATGTAATAACGGTTATAACCATGCTGAATAAATCGTGTATTCTTACCAGAAAGGTCAATGAATTTATCTAATCCGGTGGAAAATACCCTGGTAAAATTTATGGCGAATATCCGGTTGTTCATTCGCTGCCAGCCAATAATAATCTTCTTGTGCTTATAAATAACAACAAATAGCAGGATGCCCACCAGAACTGTAAACATGCTCAACAATAGTACCTGGTTAAATCCATGCCATAACTTCAATTTTATATGAATATCATCGGCGCTGATAATTTTGATAGCAGGTTCTATTAGAGTAGAGAGCAAATCGGGAAATAGTCCAAATCCCAGACTTAACAATGCCAGAATACCCGGGCTAAATAAGAGTATTGTATTGTTGCCTTTGGATGATGTAATCTTTGTTTTAGCCTGCCCCAGAAATACCTTAAACAAAAACAAAAAAGCAACAGCTACCATAAAGATATTAGACGTTACACCAAGCACGATCAAAAGGGAAGAAATCCATGGAGAATCAAACTTGGCTTCATAAATCAACTCCTTACCAATAAAACCAAGCATTGGTGGCAAACCTGCCATGGACAATAAGGCAACCATTGTAATTATAAATCCCATTGGTGTGGACTTGATTAATCCACCAAAATGGTCAATTGCCCTTGTTCCCCTTAGTTTGGTGAGAAATCCAGCCAGCATAAAAAGCGCTGCTTTATAAAAGGCATGGACAAATAGAAAGACCAGTGCCGCTTTTACCGATAGTTTAGTATCAATACCCAGTAATAAAGTAAGAACGCCAAGCGCACTAATAGTGGTGTATGCCAGGATGAGTTTAATATCAATTTGCGTAATGGCTAAATAGGAACCTGCCAGCATGGTTAATGCGCCTATCACCGGTACTATATTAGTCCATTCAGGTGTGCCCCCCAGCACCGGGTATAAGCGTGCCAACAAAAACACCCCAGCTTTTACCATGGTGGCAGAATGTAAGTAAGCACTCACCGGAGTAGGTGCCTGCATAGCCCCAAGTAACCAAAAGTGGAAGGGAAATTGAGCCGATTTGGTAAAAATACCTATCAGTATTAACAGTAAGGCGGGTAAGTACCTGCCATCGTTTCGGATTTGTTGCGCTTTATCCAACCAATCCGCCAGTGAATAACTATCCACAATACTGCCAATAAGAATGATTCCTGCAAACAGGCACAAGCCTCCAAAACCAGTTACAAACAGGGATTGAAAAGCTGCATTCCGCGCTTGTTCTTTTTCATTAAAGAAACCAATTAACAGGAAGGATAATATACTTGTTAATTCCCAGAAAATAAGCAGTAGAATAAAATTTGAGGAGAGCACCAGGCCTAACATGGCACCACTAAAAAGGGTCAGGTAAAAATAAAACTTCATTGTACCTGAGTAGCTTTTCATATAAGAGTAGGCATAGATAAACACCAAAAAACCTATAAAGGTTATTAGCAAGGCAAAAACCATACTTAAGCCATCAAGGGTGAACTCCAGGTTCATTCCTAACGATGGCATCCATTTCATAGAAGTGGTTACTGAGTTTCCTGCCTCGATATTTGGTAAATGTTTTATAAAGAACCAGAAAAACACCAGTTGCATAATGGCTATCAAAACTGGTGTATGCCTCGATAACTTTTTAGGCAATAAAAATGAAGCAAAGGCCAAAACTAAATATAGAATCAGTATGTGGTGCATACATTATTATTTAAAAGTTATTGGTTTTAAGCATCACAATAAAGCACTTTGCTTCAGGTTTATTTCAAGCTTTCTATTTAAACATCAACTTCTTCATCTTGTTGACACTTCTCATAAGATAGGGCTATTATTTAATTGAAGCATATTCTTAATCACTTAAAATAGCTCATTTATAAAATATTAGTCTGTAATTCCTGATTATAACCCGCCATATGCATTAGAATTGAAAATCAGCGAAGCTAAATTCTATTACCATCGAAACTACTTCAAAACAAAGCTCTTCATTCATTTGCTTCAATTCACCGTAGCGGTGCTACGACTCATTTCAGTAAATGCTTGTTTCATTGTGTTTTCAATGCTTACTACGATGTTCCAATGCATAATCCGGGTTATAACGGCTCAGGTCAACCAGGCCTGTGTATTAACCTATACCGATATAAAGCTCTGAAAGAATGATATGTTTGATGCAGAATAGCATTCTTCATATCACAGAATCTTATTATATCAGATTTCCCTTTTTTATCCAAATATTATCCTACTACAGATATAAGAACTAAATCTTAATTGATGTAATAAATAAAATAAGAGACCATCTTTTAAAGACAGTCTCTTCGTTCTATTTCATAACGCAGTACAAGTAAATATTTCTCAAATCTATCGTTTATACATTTTATACACTTCAGAACCAGCTGCGAGAAACGCACCTGTGCCATACACTTCCGTTCTTTCAGGCCATGCTTTGCCCGGAGCTGCCCCAATAGGCTGCACATACCCAAGATAGCCTTCTTTGGCAATATGACTGCATAATGCATTCCATGCTCTTTTAACATGAGGTTCGTAAGTAGTCCGGTCGAGTATACCTTGATTAATGCCCCAGGCTAGTCCAAAGGTGAAGAACGAAGTCCCGCTCGTTTCAGGTGTCGGATAATCTTCGGCTCCCAAAAGGCTCATGGCCCAATGGCCTTCTTCCGTTTGTATGCTGATTAATTTAGCTGCCATCTTCTTATAGATGTCCAAGAAATAGGCATATTCTTTACTTCCTTTATCATATTCATCCATAATAATGGCCAGGCCTCCAAATACCCATCCGTTACCTCTCGACCAGAATATTTTATGTCCATTGTCAAGTTTGCCAATGTATGAATTATCCCGGTAATAGAGATTCTCTTCCAAGTCGTACAAGTGCTCCGTAGTCGCTTCATATTCCTTCATCATAAATTCGGTATACTTGTCGTCACCGGTTATATTGGTTAGCTTAGCCAATACCGGAGGTGCCATAAAAAGTGCATCACACCATGTCCAGCGTTCAATATGCTTGTAGTTGTCAAGAGTAATTGGTTGTTTACTTGGGTTATCAATAATGTAATTCATTCTCTCAATCGATGGTGCAATCATGGTTGAATCACCATACTTTCTAAACAGCTCAATATACATCTGTCCAACCGCATGATCATCGGCATGGTAAGGACGTTTGTGAAGTTTCCATTGTTGCACATTAGCTACACTTTTCAGCCATTCATAGTATTTATCGCTTTTGGACATATGTGCCCATTTAACCATGCCCACATATAAGGCAGCATTAGTCCAGTCAGCGATATGGTGAGGTCTTTTTCCTTTTAATGTAAAGGTATCCCTGAAGTGCTCAATCTGCCAGTCGGCTACTGTTTGCATGGTTCTATAAACCTTTTTAGGTTTGATTTTTTGACTGTTACCAGGCAGTGATACTAGCAAAGTGAAGCCAATTAATATTGTCGTAATCTTTTTCTTATGTCTAAAATTTGTTTTCAATTGCCACATGCTTGTGATTTTAATTATCTATAAAGTAGTTAATTGCTGTTTTATAATTTGTGTAATGAATGTATTTTTCATTTTTCATCCAAAGAAGTACTGGAATATCTCCAGGCTGCATATTGCGCGGAAATACCGGCCTTACATTATCGTATTTTGAATTTCGGGTGATGGCAGTTATCTCCCATGTTTTACCATTATCTTTTGTAAGCCGTTTTTCAATCTCAAAAACTCCGTTTATTTCCCTCGAAAGGTAAATAGCATTGGTTTTAAGCGGATGTATTGTCATGCCGGCAGAGTAGTGCGGCTCACGTTCATGTTTTCCTTCTTGTGTTTGAGGGAACCATTTGCCTGAGTGACAAATTTTGTAGTCCGTCCATCGTTTACCATCATATCTGGTATAGTGGTAGATATGGTCTTGTTCGGTTGGATACCTGGCATACAATATTACTGGCTGGCCTTCTTTATCGGCAGCAATATCGTACACCCATGCCCGTCCCAATTCTTCTGCTGCCTTGTATACAATTGTAGCGTCTTTAGGCTCGAAGGGAATCTCGGTCAGGTCACAGATTTTGGTACCATCGACTTTCCAGAAAGCACCCTTCTCATAGCAGGCATAATAAACTGAATTGACAGGTTCGTTGCGCGGATGACCATCTGTAAAAACGATATGTATTTTCGACTTTCCATCAGAATAATACCTGACATATGGTCTGTTCCCGGCCTTGAACGGATAGTTGGTGATAAACACTTTGGCATCTTCAAACGAACGGCCAAAGTCATTACCCCACATCATATTGGGCTTAAAACCTGTCCAGCGGCCAAATATAAACAGCCTGTTATTTTCTTCTGTAAGCTGAATGGGATTGGCGTAGGTCACACCCTTACGCGGATAAAGCTTAAGCATCGCCTCATTATTGACATTTACACCTTGCATTGGTCCAAATCGTTTGTCTTCAGGGTTCATATGATGGATGCGCACCACGTTGTCCGAGTGCTTGGTATAACTCATTAATATTTCACCATTGTTAAGCTCAGTAAATGATGGATTGTCATGGTCATCTATTTCAAGTTGTGGGCTGACATTTTGGAAATTTTTTTCTTCTGTCTTTAAATTAAGTATTGCTGTCTCAATAGAGCCATCGCTGGTAACCCATCCGGTTATGATTTCATCAGCATTGTTATGCATATATATGGCTGAAGGTCCCGAAAACCAACACCATGCTCCATCGTTACTTAGCGTTTTTACTTGCGAAAATAGAGTGTGGCCCTGTCCGGCTATCAATAATAAGATTAAGAGTTTTATTAATGTAGAGAAGTAATGCATAAGACTTGCTTAAGTTATTTTGTTGAATATCGCTCTTTCCGGTTTATTATTTGGTTATATTAGCCATTAAACGGTTCGTGTAACGGTTAAATATTCATTATACACAGCCAGAGTCACTGTAATAAAGAGATTTAGAATTATAGTATAAATGATTGGCGAAAAAGAGTTAAAGGCAGAACTGGAAAAAATCATCCTGTCAAATTCAATGAAAAAATCCCCTGCCAGTGTTACATTGTTAAAATTTCTGGTGCAATGCACAATCGATAATGTTGATGTCAAGGAGTCAGTTATTGGTCTTCATCTGGTGGGTAATAAATACAACAGTGAAAAAAGCAATGCCCGTATCAGGGTTAGTGTTTATCATCTGCGAAAAAAGCTGGAGCAATATTATAAAGAAGAAGGTGCCGGGGCTCCATGGCGGCTTCATATAGAAAAAGGACAATATGGTGTATCTGTTGTTTACACGTCAAAGGAAACACTTAAACCAATAGTTGGTGTATCAGGCTATAAAAACTTATTAATAATTAGTCTTTTAATGGTATTGGGTGTTGTGGTATTTAAACCCTATTTAAATCGGGTACCACGGTTATGGAAAGGCTTTTTTAATAACTCAAAAAACACCACTCTCTATGTAGGCGATGCCTTTGGTTATTCGGCTGTTACAACAACAGGACATTGGGGCTGGCAACGTGATTATTCTATTAACTCCTTAAAGGAACTTTATCAATTGCTTGATACAACCGAAATCGATAAAAGTAAAATCAAACCGGCCAGTTATGCTTACATCACCATGATGGGCGTTGATGCAGCCGTTCATTTTACCCGTTATTTCAGTCAGTATAACCAAACCTTTGGGGTACGTAAGGCTTCTGATGCAACTGTAAGCGATATAAAAGATGAAAATGTGATTTATGCGGGACCAATAAAAACCAATAACCTGTTTATTCAATTATTTGTTGCCGATAACCAATCGTTCAGTTACAAGAACAATACCTTGTATTATAATCGGGACAAGCATGTAGAATTTATATCAGATGCCCAAACCCGGGAATATGCCGTTGTTTCACGCTCTAAAAGAACTGCCGATACCGAACAGTGGTTTTTCTTTTCCGATCATGATATTGGAGTTAAGGCGGTGGTAGAGTATTTTACCAATAATGATTCGGTGCAGCATTTCACTGATCAGCACCTTAATGGCAAGGAATGTTTTACCGCTATTTTTAATGTTAAAGGAATAGACAGGGAAAATATGGGGATGGAGTTACTTCTTGTGGATCAGTAATCAAGCGGTAAATCTATACTGTTTTGTTAAGCCCGCTCTGCGTAAACTTTAACAAACTTTCTGTTTTCGGTCTCTTTTTCAGTAAATTATCAATATTATTAAACCTTACTTCATTATCAGTTAAAATTAAAAGTGACATTGATCAACTATTACATCAATAAACACCTTTATGCAAGCCGCCTTCATTAAGTAAGAAGGCGACTTTAGGAATCTTTTGTACAAGGACAATAAGTCAACATTTTTATTTTCTAAAAAACGAATTGGCATAACCAACAGGTAAGTATTAATTTACTCCCGCTTTCTCCAGCATTTGATAAAATTCTTTTTTTGCCTGTGGTCGTGGCGCATTAGCATTGACAATTTTGCCTTCAGTATCCAGCAATACAAACCTTGGAATACCTTCAACCTGCAGAAATTTCATAAAGTCAGTGCCATATGACATAATCAACTGCTCTCCATGACAATGGTGTTCTTCCATTGACATTCTCCAAGCCTGCTCATTCTTGTCGCCACTAATAGAGACGAAAGCAATGTTTCTATTAGCTTCCTTACACTCATTTTCCCTGGCCTGAACAAATGGAATCTGCGCTTTACATGGGCCACACCACGAAGCCCATAAATCAATATAAATGAATTTTCCTCTATAATCATGTAGGTACACGTCTTTATTTTCTCGGTTTTTGAATTTATAATTGGGCACTTGTGTTCCCGGTGCAACTCGTAAAGCGGTTTCGTAATACTCTTGTATTTTTTCTTTTGTTTCAACATCACTCACCGTATTTATAATCTTGTTATGGTGCTTCTTTAAAGAAGCCATATCTTCTTTGATATAGTACCATTTTGCATATAATGTAAGCACCTTTTCCATGGCATATGGATTACTAACATCCTTAAATATGCCATTATAGATATCACTTGAATTCTCCCCCCAAAGTTTAATAGCATGATATTGCCAATCACTTCTTTGATATAAATAGGTATCATTACAATCGAATTTTTGGCTACACTCTTGCCTTACTGTCTTCGAATACTCATCAACACCTACTTGCAATGACATGAGCATTGCATAGAAATTCTGCTCAATGTATTTCTTTTCTTTTTTGTATAGTTCGGGAGATATTTTGCTCTTGATAATTCTAAGCCTGGCTAAATCATCCTCTTTATGCTTAAAAAAAGCTTTCTCATAAGCCTTAAAATCCTGACTTTTATTTTTATATAATTGACTTAACTCTGCCGGATATCCTCCTTCATTTAAATAGGTAATAAACTCAGCATTACTTCCATTAATTTTTTTGCTTTCAGGATGCTTACAATCTCCGTAGATTTCGACCACATCACCATTTTGGGCATAAACTTCACACCTAAAGTACCCCGATCGGAAGCGGAAAAATGGGCTACTCAATTTCAGTGTGTCACAAAAGTTGCCTTCAGCATCAAATTTGACATCTTTTATTAATTGATAGTCCTGAGAATAACTCCCTTTTTCGTGATTCTCAATTTTACCTTTTACAATGATATAATCTGGGTGTTTGTGCTGTCCGAACAACCCCAATAATAATGTGAATAATAGAAATGTTTTCATATTTATATTTAAAAATGCATATATAATGCAGTGCTTAATTTGTAATCTTATACAATTCAGTTCTAAGTAAATTACCAGAAGGAAATATCTTTATATCACCGTTTAATTAGAAACAACTATAAGTCTTCCTGTGAATCAAATAATTTAGAAATCTGCTCTATCTCCTGAGGTCGTGGTGCGTCTGCTACAATTAGCTTTCCTTCCCTGTCAACAAAAGTAAACCTTGGGATACCATTTATCCCCAGAAAGTTAGAAAGCTCCTTATCTGTGCCGGAATTTAGTTGAACACCATGCATATGATGATCATCCAAATACTTTTTCCATGTTTTCAAATTCCTATCCTGCGAAATAGTAACAAATACAATATTTCTATTTTTATACTTCTCTTCCAGCTTTTTTAAATAAGGAATTTGAGCCTTACAAGGTCCACACCATGTTGCCCAAAAGTCAATGTAAACATATTTTCCTCTGAAATCACTTAACTGAACAATATTTCCATTTCTATCCCGATAAGCAAAATTAGGAAGTTCAGCTCCTTCTCCTGATTTTAAGGCAGTTTCATAAGCTTCGTCTATTTCCTGTAAGGTCTTTTCATCAGTAACTCTGGACTTTATCTTATTGTAAAAATCTGTCGCATCATTCTTACTCATTTGTGCAAATCGATAAGTCAACTGTAAATAAATCCTATTTCTGTAACTATCTTTATATAACAAGTTATCAATGTTATCAAACATAGCTTCATCATCAGTGAAATTATATGTTGCAGTGATTGATATGTGTTCTGCATACGACATCGATCTGGCATATAATTTATCATTACAATAATCAAAATCATTACGATAGTCGTAATAATCTTCAGGCATAATGGCTTTATCTTTTAAGAAATGTGAAATGCGCCCATCGAAGAAATCGAGAGCTGCTACATAGGCACTTTCTAAAGTTGCTTTTTGATAATAAACAAAATCATCATGGAAGTTTTGTTCTGCATTTGCTTTTTTAAACCCATCCTGCAACTCTTGATAATAATTAGTTAATAGCTCTTTATATTTACCGCCATCCTTTACTTTGTCCTCTTTTATTAGTTTTGAGAGACTATATTCCTGAAGCTTCCAACCATCATTAATCTTATTCAGATAGGTATTTTCTTTCACATTGTCACCTGTGATTTTAGTACCTTTCCAAAATCCATTATATGAAGTATAATCACTTACTTTTAAACTATCAATCTCAATATTAAGTGTACTTCCCGGCGTAAGGAATACCTGACAGGCTATTGGTTTTAAAAAAATTGTAGCAAATTCACCATATGCCATGTCAACTGTCAGTTCAAAAGCATTAACTCCAACCTTTTTCATTGCATCAGAACTTCTTTCCTTCTTGGGATAATACATTACATGCTCTTTTTCACTAAAATTCTTTAATGTCACTTTAAGTGTAGCACTACTGTTTTGTATATCCTCTTTTTTACTTTGTATCTGGCAACTTGCAAGTATCCCAAGATACAATAATCCTAAAATCAGTTTTTTCATGTGCTTAATTTATCTTCCATTTACCATATGGAACTTGCCAGATAACAATCATACTCCTATATGTGAATCAATTATCATGGCTCGTTTCATCTTTATTAATCTATCCTTATTTTTAAATCTTTGCCACAGTTATCTCTGTATCTAATGGAAATCAGCATGCCCTTGTGAACATCTAAGCATACTAATTTCCATAGCGTTATATGAACAATTCTTTAAATAAGTTGGTAACCTTAACGTCTACTTGTTTGGCTTGATTTGATCAGATAACTCAAACACCTCAGCAGGTATCTCCAGATAGTACTTATCACTACCTGGTTCAAGCGTATAAGTTTCCGGCAAAACTTCCCAATTACGTGTAAATGTCGGGACGTCCCTTCCTTCAGCATAGTATCTCTTTAAGTCCCACAAGTTATTGACAGAGAAGGCCAATTCCCTTACTCTCTCTTCCTTGATCCATGAAAGGGCTACGTCTTTATCTGTGGTTTCCAGTTTTGTATATGAATCAGCATTAACACGTGTAGATCTCAAGGTATGCAAATCATCACAGGCTTTTTCAACTTCATTCATTTTCGCATAACACTCTGCTCGTATAAGAAGTATATCTGCAACGCTAACCAGGCTGTTAGGTGATACCTGTTGCACATCATTTCTGGAATAAGAACCATCTGCATTTTCTACGCCAGCATAAAATGTCCACCTGAAATCATTTGCTTTATCAAACAATTCTGCAATGTCAGCACTAAATCTCCAATCTATAAAATTAACAGCCGGTTTGGGGGTTTTAAACCATATGTTTTCCTCATTAGAATAGTAACGAACCGGCACTTCCCCTGCTTCCAGATCGTTATAATTATACAATTTACTATGGTTATTCAAACAGGCATTGGCATAAGTAAAAGCTGCCTCATGATCATTCATAAATAGATAAACTTTCGCAAATAAACCATCAATGCCTAAGTTACTGGCACGGGAGCAATTGTATATACGTTCATTGTCCTGATTATAGATTGTTTTAGCCTCGGTTAAATCTTCTATTATTTGTGTGTAAAACTCTTTAATCGTGCCATTAGGAATATCCTCTTCAATATTGGTATTTAGCTTAATTGGAGTTGCAATATCCTTATCTGCTGTGACACTATAATGGTGTCCATAATTATTGGCAAGCAAAAACAAAGTTGCAGCCCTATCTGCTAATGCATCCCTTTTAACTACTTTTCTAAGCTCATCACTTCCACTGACAGATTCAGCTACATCAATATTCTCAAGAATAAAATTGCACGTATACAGATTTGAATAAAACTGATTATAGGCAGCATCTATTGCACTTGACAGGTTTGTTCCCCAAAGCGCAGATTCTTTGCTCGCATCAATCATTAAATAAGGATCTTTTAAGGCAATATCTGCACCTGTAGTAACGCCCAGATCATTCAGCATCAGATCAAAATCTTCAACTGTTTGTGGTACTAGTTTACCTTTAGGCTTAACATCCAGAAAGCTGTCGCAACCAACCAGTGAAATAGTTATTAATAGATATAATATTGTTTTCATTTTTGACATTTTTAGAAATTAACCTTTAATCCGGCAACAAAAGTTATCGGGTTCTCAAACATTTTCTGTACTCCAAAATACTGACTCCTGATCATAGTTACACTTTCCGGGTCCCAGCCTTTATCATTAGCTACCCATTGTGCCACATTCTTAACCTGAAACCTTAAAGTGGCATTTTGAATTCTGATCCATTTTAAATATTTCTCAGGTACATTGTAGTTTAAGTTAACATCTGAAAGTTTAATCCAGGCTGCATTGTAAACATTTTGATCCGTTAATGGATAAGCGATACCATTATAGAATGCATGTGGAGAATAAGGTGAAGTAATCGGCAAATATTGTGTCGTATTGTCTTTTGTAGAATTTACGAAATCTTTGACCATAGCTGTGTTAGAATAAAGATAAGACAGTCCGTAAGTAGTCCACGGACCATAGAATTTATGTCCAAACTTATAATTCATGATAAAGCCTAATGACCAGTTTTTATAGGTAAAAGTGTTTGCTAATGAACCAAAATAAGGTGCAACAAGTGTACCTTCATACTTTACAACTCCTTCAGGATCACCATTAGCTGCCTGAGCGTAACCAATCTTCTCATCATCTTTTCCATAAAGCAATACCTGACCGTCTTCATCAACTCCTGCATATCTATAAACATACATTCGACCAACAGGTTTTCCTTCTATTAATTGCCCGGGGCTATAGCTTATATAATCCATATACACTTGTTGTACATGTGATCTTGCTGTATTTGTATTACCCTCAATTTTCGTTATTTTATTATCATTATAACTCAAATTAAAATCAACATCCCAGGCAAATGAACGTGACTTGAGTGGTGTACCAGATATAGCCACTTCAAAACCTTTATTTTCCATTTCAGCAAAATTGAGAAAATGCACATCCCATCCTGAAGTTGGATTCAATTTCTTTTGTCCGATCATATCCTTTGACACACGTTTGTAAACATCAAAAGAACCTCTGATACGATTTTTTAAGAATGCATAATCAATACCAATATTACTTGTATATACTTTCTCTGATCTTAAATCAGGATTTGCTGCATTTGATAACTGAATAGCCTGAATTGTATTGGGTCCATAAAAAGAATTATCAAGAACTGTTCCTGTTAAAGCAGCTGTATACCCACCACCAGGTCTGTTACCATTCACACCGTATGTTGCCCTGAAATTTAACCGGTTAACCTGATCGATGTGTTGCAACCAGTGATTTTTAATATTATAGTTAGCACCAAACGACCAAAGCACATTATTTCGTGCCTTATTAGTAAAACCAAAATTATTCGCCTGATCTAATCTAAAACTTGCTGTCAGATTAAATAGATCATCATATGAGTACGAAGCGTTGGTATAATAAGATACTTCTCTGTTTTCAGTTGGTTCATAATATGTCTCCGGTTTACGGACATAAACCCTCTTACCATCTCTACCAGAATATTCATAGTTTTCCCAACCATAAACATCAAAAGTCTTACCCTTATCTGTTACAGGATCGTAACCATATAACCAGGATGATGTATAATTGGTGGTAAACCTGCGTATTTCATTACCAATGATACCGTTTAACCTATGCTTAGATGATAATTCTTTGTTAAGGTTCAATTGATTACGGACCGTCCAGGCATTAGCATATGAATCAATATAATTCATTTTACCTCCATATGGCAAGTTATTATACTTCCCATCATAATAGACATCGTTTAATGTTCTTCGCCAGTAATAATCGTCAGGAGATGTGTAATTCTGTGCTTCGTTACTTGACCTCTCCAATTGTAATGTTGACGAAATTGATGCCCATTTGGTAATCTTTATATTTAATGATGCATTAGCCCTTGTATTTAAATACTTGGTGGTATTATTCACAGCATTCATTTGATCTAAAGCATTATATGAATAATCTAAACCAAGATCTTCATACTGTGACTTATAGGTCAAATTTCCAGAGTAATTCTTGTATTTATTCCCGTTCTCATCATAAATTAACTCATAAGGTTGGTGCGATCTATAATAATAACTATCAATACCTCCTGTTTCTGATTGCTTATAAACAATATTTAATCCCAAATCAAGACTGACAAAATCATTAAATTTCAAACTGTTTTTAAGATTTAAATTCAAGCGGTCATCACTGTCAGATTTTATAAAACCTTTTGTTTTATTGTACGAGATAGTACCAATAAAACTGTTGTTGTCACTTGCTGATCGCAGGGCAATATTGAACTGATCGTTTTGATAATTGCGTGTTACATGTTCCTTAAACTGCTCATAACCATTTGCACTTTTCAACCTGGCAATTTCTGCCTGATATTGTTGATCTGTAATCTTTAATTCATCAGGCACTTCAGCATACCTTCTAAGATAGGCCGAAACAACCGGATCGTGAATAGAATATTCTCTGTTTATTCCATACATCATGTTCGTCATAACATCAGGAAAACTGTTAAGTATATCCAGTTCCAGATCCACTATCTCTTCGCTGTTCATTAAATTCAGATCTTCAAAATCGTATTTTTGAGAAATAGTTTTGTAATAGGATGCCTCAACCTGAATACCTTTTTGCTTCTTTGCTTTTTTGGTGGTAATCACAATAACACCATTCGCAGCTCTTGTTCCCCATATTGAAGCACTAGCTGCATCCTTTAAAACCGTGATATTTTCAATATCATCCGGATTCAAATCATCAAGTTCAATTTCAGTGGGGAAATTATCGACAACAATTAAGGGCTTTGTCTCTCCAAATAATGTACTGGAACCACGAATAATGATATTATTCTCTTTATCGATCTGTAGTCCGGGTATTGTACCTTCTAATTTATCAGAAAGAGAACTGGTAATTCGAACATCCAAATCTTCTTCATTCAATACAGCAAAAGCACCCGAAACGCGTTCTTTCGATAAGGTCTGATATCCTGTTACCACTACTTCACCAAGACCTTCAACAGACTCAATCAAAGTTACATTAAACTGTCTTTGCCCTCCAATTATTACTTCATATGTCTCAAACCCCAAACTGGAAATAGAAAGTGTGGCCCCAGGGTTTTCATCTGTTTCAAGGCTAAAATATCCATTCATATCGGTTACTGTGCCAATGGTTGTGCCTTTAATCATAATTGCCACACCAGGTAAGCCTATCCCTGTTTCATCAAGTACAGTACCCAAAAGGGTCATTTTCTTTTGAGACTGTTGGATTTCTTGATTAATTGCTGCTTTCGGTATTGCCCTTTTTATAACGATATAGTCATCTATCAATTCAAAGGTTAAACCCTTTTCTTCCAATAAGGCCTGATATAATTCTGAGACATCCTGCTCAGTATCTCCTATATTTATCACCTCACGTTTATTCACCTGCTGATTACTATAAATCGTAATCAGTCCTGTTTGCTTTTCTATTTCTTTAAAAAGCTCTTTATAAGTCAACTGATTTTTTTCGAACACCACTTTTTGTGCCAGGCTATTGGCCGACACCTGAAGTAGCATTCCAAATAAAAGAATAACACTAAACCTCATAATTAGTAGCGTTCTACGCGATAGTTTTTGCCATAAACTACCACGCCACATTCGTGTAATTTTCATAGTTTTGTATTTACAAGTTAATACTTACCGGCTGGTGCTGCTATACATGGCCGGTATTGTTTGAACTGATGGCGAAGGGTGCTGCTACATCCTTCGCTTTTTTATAGATTAATATTTCCCTTTTACCAATACATTATTACCTTCTAATGTGATTTCCGCTTCAGCCGATTTTTCAATCAGACTCATAAACAGGCTAAAGTCCGTAGAGCGTTTCATGGCACCACTAATCGTTCGTTCTTTCACCTCCTCATTAGTGAAGAAGAAGTCCACATTGTACCAACGTGATAACTTTATGGCCACATCCTTCAAAGTCATTTCATCAAAACGGAATATACCATTTTTCCAATCGGTATACAGTTCTGTATCTACCTCTCTTAGAACGACATCCTTTTCTCCTTTCTTAATCTGAGCTTGTTGTCCCGGCTTTACTATCATTTCATTGTTGTCATAAAGCACTGCTATGCTTCCTTCAACAAGTGTTGTCTCAATAACCTTATCCTCTTCGTAAGCCATCACATTAAATTGTGTTCCATATACTTTCACGTCAGAGGTTGCTGTTTTTACAATAAAAGGTACCTTTTCATTGGTGGTTACGTCAAAATAAGCTTCACCGGTCAGGAATACCTCTCGTGATTCACCTGTAAAGTTTACCGGATAGGTTAACGAACTTTCGGAGTTTAACCAGACTTTTGTGCCTTCAGCCAACACTAACTGATATTCACCTCCGCGCGGAATAGAAATGGTATTAAACTCTTGCTTGGCAACATTATTAGCATTATAGGTTAAAACATCCAACGAATCAGTACCAATCACCTGCCCCTTGTTATCCTTGATCAAGGCTCCACTGGCTGCATCCAACTCAACGAACTCACCATTGGCAAGTTTAAGCATCGCTCTCGATGAACCAGGTTGCACCTGATGAGCTACCTCAATACTTTGCTCTTCCTTATTGGAAAAATAGATAACTCCTACGCCAATCATCAGTGGTAAAAGAACGGCTGCCGCATATTGTAACCACTTGCGCATATTAACATCTGGTTTGGCTTCTATTCGATTCTGCAATCGAGCCCATTGCTGTTCTAAATGTTTATTGGATATATTATACTCCTGTTCCTTACTATTCTTTAGATGTTTATATAGTTTTTGGTGCCTGATATCTTTTTTTAGCCATCTCTGAAGTTCACTTTGCTCTTCATCTGTAGCTATACCATTCAGGTTACGCCAAATTATTAAGTATTCAATATCAATCGTCTTCTTTGCCATGGTAATATGTGCTTTCTAACTATACGACGTGTATGGTGAAATTATTGGTGACAGGAATTTTGATTTTTTTCTGAGATGGGGTTGGAATTTGGGGTTCTGAGTTTAAAAGTTTAGGATTTAGAGTTTAGTGTCAAAGCTTAGGCTTCAAGAGTTTAGTTTCTGGTTATAACAACAAGTCAGCAAACCACCAAATTCTTAAATAAACTTGTAAACTTTCAACTTGACAAATTAATGATTCTCCACTTCGACATCAACACAATGAAAAGCACCATGCACATTCATCTCACATACGTAGATCATGGTATCTTCACACTCCTAATAAAAACAACACCTTAATTCCCTGGTTTAATAACTCCATTCGAATTTTCTTTTTGGCGCGTTTCAACTGTGTATTCACTGTATTGGTGCTTACATTCAAATCTTCAGCTATTTCAGCAGCGGTTAATCCATTCAGGTATTTTTGTTCGAAGATGTGACGCATATTATCCGGAAGTTCGGACAATATCTTTTTTATCTTTCCGGCCAGTTCACTATGAACAAGTACTTCTCCCGAACTTTCGAAATATGCTTCAATTAAAAATACCTCGTGCTTGTCGCGAACATTGAGATGTCTTAAGTACCCCAGGCATTTGTTTTTTATAGCAGTATAGAGGTAGGATTTCAGAGATGCAATTTCCAGATTGTTTCGTTTTTCCCATAAAGTGGCAAATACATCCTGAATTAAATCCTCACAAATATCTTCTTCATAAATGTATCGATGTGCAAACTTTGCCAGTAATGGATAATATTGATTAAAAACTGCCTGAAAAACATCTTTGTTTCCCTTGCGGAGTTCACTAAGAATTATTTTATCATTGATATTATCCATTTGAACTTTTACGGAGGCTAATGCGCGTCTAAATTAGAAATAAAAAAATAAAGCTTCCAAATATTAACTTTCAAGCCATTACATGTATTAATGCTTTAGCTTAATTTTAATTCGTTATGGCTCCAATCTTTGAATCAATTCAAATAGTTGCAGGTTAAGATAATTTCGAAGAAAGTATTAGTAACAATTTATTTACCAGAGTTACCTGTAACAAAGAGATTCCAGGAGACTTTGTCTTACCAGACGGGTTTTCCTTTTTTGTTCATAGGTGCTTATTTAAATTGTAATCACGATTTCCGCTTTGCTCCAATTCATTACCAAAAAAGGAAATAAAAAAGGCTAGTCTCATTGATGCTTCCACGCACTCTGATAAATAATAAGCATCACTATCAAAGTAGGGCAAGCCCCATTGATGCTCTGCTAAATTATTTATGATTCACCCCTCCACAGGCTCGCCAATGAGACTGGCTACCGCACTATAAAGGACATCTGGAATTAGATTGTCCTTCGTTATTTTTTTGTGTACAAGAATATCAATTAACCCCTATTTGACTCTTGAAAGTTAAAAGCAAAAAATGGGTAACCGAACAAACGATTACCCACTTTGAAATATTAATACTACTCTAATTAATATTGCCTTTTACATCGCCTCTATATCCTTCTTCAACTGTTCAACACGCTGATCATTATTCCCACCTTTTTCGGCATTTTTAGTAATAAAGGTATTTACATTTAAAAGTGCCTTTTCCTTATTTTCTGTTGCTTTATATAGGCAAGCCAAGCAATAATAGCCAGCCAGGTTTTCAGCATCTTCTTTTAATAACCCCTCAACCATATCAATGGCTTTGAGGTACAATCCTGCTTCGGCAAACTGAGGGTCCAAACTAATTTGGTATGCTGTTTGAATCAACATTCCTTCAGCCATACGCTTGTCTGTCTTTTTCGCCTCTTCTGCTTGCTTTATACTAATATCAAACCATTGTTCGTATTGCTTGTGCGACAAATAATAAGTGCTGATAAATTGTCCTTCCATCATTGTAAACTGCGATGTATCAAAGTCTTTCTTTACCTCCTCAATCGCAGCCTTCAATTCATCAATAGAACTGCTCTCTTCAGCCTTTTTCATCAGGTAACTATTAACACACTGTCCCATTACTCCATCAAAGTTTTCCTGACCAATGCCTTCTGCAGCTATAAATTTATCTTTATTAGCAATAATGTACTGATAAGTTTCACTGCCATACTCCAATGCATTGGAATAACCCAACACTGTAAATGCATCCACGTTGATTAAGTCCTCTTTTTTAGTGTTGGCTATAAATTCTTTACCAATGGGTAACATTTTCTCTTTTTCATAAGCTGCATACAAAGCCTGAATATATTCTGACAAGAACTTCACATCTCTGTTACCATCATTGTATTTTTTATGCATGGTACCAATCTGTTTCGATGGATCAGCAGCAATACCGGCGTGTTCAATTAATCCGGCGACATCGGTACCGCCCACAACTTTATGTAATACCTTACCTTCAGCATCCATAAATAAAAGTGTTGGAAAGGCCTTGATTCCATACGTTTTAGCCAGTGCAGGTCCTTCTCCTTTTTCCATATCTATTTTCAGGTTGACAAATTGCTTATTAAACACATCGCCCACTTCTTTTTGGGGAAATACATTTTTGGCTAGCATTTTACATGGTCCGCACCAGGTGGTGTAACAGTCCATAAAAACCAGTTTATTTTGGGCTTTTGCCTTAGCTAATGCCTCAGTAAATGTGCCATGTTCAAACTCGATTCCTTGTGCCATTAGATTGGCTGTGATAATCAATGCCGTAAAGGCTAATAATAGTTTCTTCATAATTTTTTATTTAGTATTGAGATACAAGTCTTAAGTATCAGGAAAAATTAATTGCTCGTTATCTTTTGTTCTGACTTATTGTTTTTTACAACAGCCCTAGTTCTGTCATTTCCTTTTTAAATCTTTCAATCATCATTTGACCTCTTTCTCCTTGTGACTTAAACATTTCAAAAGCTTCACTGTAATATTCTTTTGCTTTATCAGGATTACCCAGCTTTGCCATCAGCTTACCAAAATCGGTACATACGTATGCATTTTTGTATTTATCGTAAGCTATCTGATTGAATGGGATACATCTTTCCAGTTGTTCCTGTGTTGGAGCTTTCTTAGCTCCTAACAATCTGCGGGCAGGCATTAAATACTCAATAGCTCCAAGTTGACCCTTCTTGTAAGAAATAAACTCTTCATACTTATCAATGTAAGTGTCATAATCATTTTGAGAAAGCGCATACTCTGAATCACCCATGGCGGTTAAGAACTTTTTCGCAGGAATCTTGCTCTCATCATTAAAAGCATAAGCTCTTTTTAAGCAACCATTAATGTCTTTCAAATACTCCTGATACTTTTCTTTATTAACTTCTCTGGCAGCATTCTGGATGCTGGTATAGTTTACGAACATTAAGAAAGTGGCAAACTCGTTTTCATCCAGCTTATTATTGAACTCATCGTAATTGTTAAGCATATACTTCACAATTTCATGCTCACGGGTTATCCCTTGATACTGGTACATTTGCTTTAGATAGGCAAAATATTCCGGGTTCAAAAACTTACGTGCATCGCCTGAAAAAAACCTGGCAGCTGCTTCGCTATACAAATTTTGATATTT
>NZ_CEXQWX010000059.1:0-34245 GCF_982718395.1 Carboxylicivirga sp. | reverse complement strand
TGATCAATTACCTTAAAAAAGAAGGATATACCAATCTGATTAATCTTAACGGCGGAATAGAAGCATGGGAAGCTTTGAACTGAGCAATCGTGAAACATGGAAAGACTCATTTATTACGAAAAAGTCTGATGGAAAGGAAAACAAGTCTTTCCATGTAAGAAGCACGAAATTAGCTATCTACTTAAGCTTTGTTGTAAAGATAATGTTAAATAAAAATGAAATTTACAGGGAATACTCCCTTTATTGGACTTGAGAATGTCATTTAAGCAAATAGTTATACTTGATTATACCGGATTACAAGGCTTTGCCATCGAAAAACTTCAAAATATTTCGCAACACCCCATTAAAGCATTTAATGAAGTACCTCAAACAGACGAAGAAATCATAAAGCGAATCGGAGATGCAGACTGTGTTTTTGTTTCGTGGAATACACCTGTCAAGGCCTCAGTGATTAAACAATGCTCCAATCTGCGATACATTGGCATGTGTTGTAGTCTGATTGACGAAGACTCGGCCAATGTAGATGTACGTTGTGCTAAAAGCAGAGGCATTGAAGTAACAGGTATTCGGGACTATGGTGATGAAGGTGTGGCTGAATTTGTCATTTCAGAACTAATTCGATTGTTTAAAGGATTAGGAGAGCATCAATGGAAGTCAGAACCCGTGGAGCTGAACCGACGGAAGATTGGAATTATTGGTATGGGCACAACCGGAATGATGACAGCAAAAGCTTTACAGGCATTTGGTGCCGAGTTGTATTATTACAGTCGTTCACAAAAACCATTGGCAAATCAGCAAGGTATTCATTATTTACCTTTAGACGAACTGTTGGAAACCTGTGAAGTGATTTCCTTTCATTTACCTCGACATACCAAAGTGCTGGAGACTCATCATTTTGATTTATTAGGTAACAATAAAATTCTCATCAATACATCCCTTGGTTTGACCTTTGATAAGGAAGCCTTCATAAAATGGTTACTTAAAAGCGGGAATTATGCCATTTTTGATGTTTGTGGATTTGGTGACTGTAAAAGTGAGCTGACACAAAATGATAAGCTGATATATACCAATAAGACTTCAGGATGGACTCGAGAGGCTAAGGAGCGTTTATCACATAAAGTTCTCGATAATGTGAACAGATATTTAGAAGGAGCCGGTAATGAGTTTAAGCACCTTGTAAGTCGATTTGGCATCTAATAATCTAACGACTGTTATAGCATAGCACCACGTTTTTTATAAAAACTTGTTAAAGTTTTCAGTCAGTTTATTTGATTAGAATGCACAATACTATATTTGTGCCCGATTTAAAAGCTTGCTATGGGAAATAAAAAGAACTCAGTATCTAAAATCATGCGTGCCTTACACCGTGATATTGGTTTTTTAATGATCGGTTTGACTATCGTTTATTGCGTAAGTGGTGTTATTCTATTGTATCGCGATACTGATTTATTTACTATTGATAAGCAATATATCGAGACAATTGAGAAAAATGTTTCAGCCAATGAGTTAGGATCTGCACTTGAACTCAGAAGACTTCATGTAACTGAAGAAACGGCTGACACCATCTATTTTAACTATGGTAACTATTGTAAATCCAGCGGAGTAGCCAATTATACCATTAATACTTATCCTGATATTGTGTGGACGATAAATAGCTTTCATAAGCTAAAGAGTCGTTACAACATGCATTGGATAGGACTAATCTATGGTATTTTCTTATCGTTTCTGGCTATTTCATCCTATTGGATGTATAAGCCTAAAAGCAAGAAATTTAAGCGAGGACTTGTCTTGTCGGTTATTGGTTTTGCAATCGCTATTCTGACGCTATACTTCAATTAGATTTATCGCTGTTCGCTTTCTAAGTTATGGAATGCGAAAAATGTGGTTTGTCCTTTTTTAATATCAAAGGTAAATGGCATTGAATGCTGCATTCTTCCGCTAACGTTCAGTTCTACGCTATTCATTCCTTCATTTAATGGTACACGGCAATAGGAGATACTGTAGGGAAGTGACTGCCAGTTGCGGGTATCGGCTTTTTCAGTCATCGCGTTGACAATACTCACGAAAGCACCCAGATTTTCATTTTCGTTGCGGGCCACTTCTTCAAGCGCCTTTTTGGTGGCTAAACGTGCAATACCTGCTGCCATTTCTCTAACCATGCGATCTTTTAAGCATTGAAAAGCTACAGCGTTGATATCTTCTCCCAGTTCAAGCGGGAACTGCTCTCCATTGGCTGTAATAGCAGCATTTGAGAAAACAGGTCTGCGCTCGCGATACTTCGGAAAGGCTACCCGTAAAAATGACAGATTACGAAAGGCTGCCTGATCATCTCTTGATTTATTACCAATGTAGATAGGGAAGCTTAAACCATACTCATCATTGGCTAATGTTATCCATCCGTCATTGTAGCCTGTGTTAGCGAAATTAATACTCCATTCGTCTTTAACAGGGCCAAAACCATTCATCCAAAAGAAAACCAAATGACCTTTATCCTGATCTTCCGGCTCGTATTTATAACCGAACTTATTCTCATAAAAATCGAGCTCTGTACCAAAACCAAGCTGATATGCGGTACGCATTAAATCATTCTTTAACTGATCAGGTATATCAACTCCAAATAGTTTTTTATAATCCTCTTCATATATCTCTAAAGCATTGCGGTAAGCAATAAAAGCATCATTTGTATTGCCTGCAGCTTCATAGATCAATCCCATCATGCAATGTGCAAAGGCATCACGCGCATATTTGTTTTTATTCTTTTTGTATTTATCGTTCAGCTTTTGCAGTACAATATTTACCCTGCGACACTCTACCAGTGCACCTTCATAGTCCTTAAGGTAGATAAAGTTAAGTGCCTTGTAAAAATGAATCAGAACTGCTTCAAAATCCTCTGGTCGATAAGGTTTCATCATGGGGTTGGTAATTAAAGCGAGAGCTTCACTACCAAGTGATTTGCTATAATCTTCTACGTAATAATCAGCTTTATTGAAATAGTCATTACTTAATTCGTACTGACCATTCATAAAAGACACCACACCACGGTTACAGAAATAGAGATAACGGTTTTTACCCTCGGCACCTTTGGTATCTTTATTCAATTCTTTTTCTGCAGCCTCAAACTGTCCGGATGTAATCAGACTCTGCAGCTTGATGTTCTGTTCGTAGTAAGTAGCGCATCCAAATAAGAGGATGGAGATGAGTATAGTGAGGACTTTAAATTTCATATGTAAAAGTACAGATATGGTTAATGGGTTAGAGATTAATGATTAGAGGTTAGTGGTTAACGATTTAGTGTTTAGTGAATTTAACTAATCACTATGCACTAACCACTAATCACTATTGCATTAATTATTGATGTACTTTTTGATTTCCTTATCGCCAATCCAAACAATTTCATTAGTTTCAAGGTTGGATAGCTCCATGTTAATCTTATAAAAGTTTACACGCTCTTTTTTGTAAGTATCAACAATTGAGTTGATATCACCGTTGAGCATAAAGTCAGCTCCAAGCTCTTTACCCCAGGCTTTGGCTGTTTCCATACTTGCAAACTCTTGCTGAGCAGCTCTCTCACGACGAAGTTCTTCGCGCTTATCACCAGCCTGAACTAATCGAACACGTCCACTGTTTATAAATGCTCTTTCAACATCTTTAACAAAAGTTTCGGCGCTAATGTGTTCGTGCGACTTATTGTAAACAAGGCCTACCACCACAACCGGTCTCTTCTCATGTTCCTGTTGGTGATTGTCAATCCACGCACCACCCAGTACCTGATTTACCATTTCCTCAGCTACGAGACGTGAATCAGTATCGTTCCATCGTCCGCTTAAATCAATAGCTTCTTTGGTGTCTACTCTTTCAACTGTGTGTGCACATCCGCTCAGTAAGCCTACAGTTAATCCTAATGCCAGTACGAATAAAAAATTTCGTTTCATAAGTAAAAAGTTTAGATTTATTGGATATTCTTTAATAGTCCGTGCTTGGTTAATCAAAAAGCATTCCAAAAACACTTTAAAGGGCTTCGAATTGATCTTTAATTACAGCATATGTTTGATCGCTCACTCTAACAAGTGGCAGTCTTAATTGGTTGTCAATAATTTGACGTAATTCCAGGATGGTCTTAATACCGGCCGGATTACCATCAATAAAAATAGATTTCATCAAATCAAGCAAACGGTAATGGATATTTCGGGCTTCATCAAGTTGACCAACTAACCCCGCTTTTACCATTTTGCTGAATTCGCTAGGAAAACCATTGGCAATAACAGATATTACACCATCACCACCAGAAGCTACTATTGGAAGGGTTGTAGCGTCATCACCAGACAATACCAGAAAATTTTCCGGTTTACCCTGAATGATCTCCATAATCTGCACCATATCACCCGAAGCTTCTTTAACAGCGATGATATTATCAAAATCCTGTGCCAGACGAAGAGTTGTAACAGATGCAATATTACATCCTGTTCTTGATGGTACATTGTAAATAATGACAGGTACTGGTGATACTTCTGCTATAGCTTTATAATGTTGGTATAGCCCTTCCTGTGTAGGCTTATTGTAGTATGGTGTTACCGACAAGATGGCATCAATACCATCAAAATTGGTTTTATTAATGATATCAACGAGCTGATGCGTATTATTGCTGCCCATTCCTATTACCAAAGGAACCCGGCCATTATTGGTTGTTTTAATGGTTTGAATAACTTCCAGCTTCTCTTTATCAGAAAGGGTAGCTGTTTCAGCGGTGGTACCCAATGCCACCAAAAAGTCAACGCCGTCATCCAGAACAAAATCGACTAACCTTGCCAGAGCACTGTGATCTATTTCTTTTTGCTGATTAAAGGGAGTGACCAATGCCACACCTGTTCCTTTTAGTTGTTGGGGAGATATCATTAAGCTGATTTTAGTTGTTATTAAGTAAATTAAGATAATGGATGATCTGCTTTTTTAATTCGGGAAGCTCGTCACCTTCTTTTAGTTCAATCATCAGATCGAACAAGTCGTTATCAAGACCAGCTTTTCCAACCTTAAATTCAGCTTTTGATAACTGTCCCAGATAGTCAATGGCAAAAGGCTGATTATTGACGAGTACAATCAATAAATGAAATGGTTTATCTACAAAAGATTGAACAACTTCTTTCTTAATAGAATAAAAAAAGCTGAAATCTTGCCTGCATGCAAAGCTATATGTGCTATCACCAATGTAATTGTCATCCCGCTTCTTTTGATCGATAAAACCAAGTGCTTCTGACTGAATATTAAATTCTTTCAGTTCTTTAATCAGCTCTTTAACAATTTTATAATTGGATTCGTCTGTAGCATCATAGAGGATACCTGCTGTATTAGCTGTTTTAAGGTTATGAAGGTGCTTGTTACGAGGCGATTTTTTTAATAAACCACCTAGTTTATAC
Source organism: Carboxylicivirga sp. (assembly GCF_982718395.1). Classification (NCBI taxonomy): domain Bacteria; kingdom Pseudomonadati; phylum Bacteroidota; class Bacteroidia; order Marinilabiliales; family Marinilabiliaceae; genus Carboxylicivirga; species Carboxylicivirga sp. The sequence goes on along the minus strand of NZ_CEXQWX010000059.1, from coordinate 28,834 downwards.
AAGGCTACCCGTTCTCTTATTTTATCAATGAAATTGCTCATTTATTGTTACTTCAAGTAGAGAGTTATGGATTAGTTTTCAATCATCTTTTTAAATTCTTCTTCCGAAATAATAGAAACATTCAGTTTTTCCGCTTTAGCCAGTTTACTAGGCCCAATTTTATCTCCTGCAACCAGGTAATTGGTTTTAGAGGATACACCACTCAGGTTTTTACCACCGTTTTTTTCAATCAGTCCTTTCAGTTCGTCACGAGAGAAGCTGGCAAAGCTGCCACTGACCACAAATGAGAGGCCTTCGAGTACATTGGAGTGTTGTGCCTGTTCTTCTTCCGATAGCTGAAATTGCAGCCCAATTGTCTTAAGCTTGGCAACAAGTTCGCGGTTGGCTTCATTGCCAAAATACTCAACTACGCTTTGTGCAATGCGGTCACCAATTTCATCGACTTCAACCAGTTGCTCAACTGATGCATTCATTAAAGCGTCAATATTCTTAAAGGATGATGCAAGTTTCTTAGCGACCGTTTCTCCCACATAACGAATACCTAATGCAAAAAGTACCCGTGCAAAGTTGACTTGTTTGGAAGCTTCCAGTCCGGCCAGTATATTATTGGCTGATTTATCACCCATACGCTCTAGACCAGCTAATTGCATTGGATGTAAATCATACAGATCAGCCACATCTTTTACAAAACCATTTTGGTATAACAAATCGATGGTTTCAATGCCCAGTCCATCTATATTCATAGCTTTTCGAGCAATAAAGTGCTCGATCCGGCCTTTAACCTGAGGCGGGCATGTGTTAACATTAGGACAATAATGCGCTGCTTCACCTTCTATGCGAATAAGAGCCGTGTTACATTCGGGACAGTTCTCTATAAACGATACCTTTTGTGCACCGTTATCCCTTACACTTTCATCAACACCAACAATTTTAGGGATGATTTCGCCACCTTTTTCCACATATACCATGTCTCCTTCATGCAGATCAAGTGTGTTGATGATATCTGCATTGTGCAATGAAGCACGTTGAACGGTGGTTCCTGCCAAAAATACCGGTTCGAGGTTGGCTACTGGAGTTACTGCGCCTGTACGACCTACCTGGAAGGTCACTGACTTTAATTTGGTATATCCTTGTTCGGCTTTAAACTTATAGGAAATGGCCCAGCGAGGTGATTTAGCTGTAAAACCCAGACTGCGTTGTTGTTCGAGACTATTAACTTTCAAAACAATGCCATCAATATCAAAAGGCAGGTTTTTACGCTCTTCATCCCAATAACTTATAAAGTCCAGTACTTCGTCAATGTTTTTGCATAGCTTGATGTACGGTGGAATTTTAAAACCCCATTCGCGAGCTTTAGCTAAGTTCTCGAAATGAAGGTTACTTGGCAGATTTTCACCCAGCATATAATACAAAAAACAGTCAAGCGGTCGTTTAGCTACCAGTGCACTGTTTTGCATTTTTAATGAGCCCGATGCCGCATTACGTGGATTGGCAAAAGGTGATTCACCGGCTTCCACTCTGGCTTCATTCAGTTTACTAAAACCATCATGAGGTAAGAATATTTCACCGCGTATTTCAAAACTTGGAGGGTAATCTCCTTTTAATTGAAGCGGAATACTTCTAATGGTTTTTACATTAGCGGTCACATTGTCGCCCTGAATGCCATCACCTCGCGTTACACCATGCAGTAATTGTCCGTTTTCATAGGTGAGGCCAATGGCTGTACCATCGTATTTTAATTCGCACACAATCTCAAAAGGGGCATCCATTAGCTGTTTGCTCACACGTGCATAGAAATCGCGGATTTCTTCCTCATTATAGGTATTACCCAATGATAGCATTGGATAAACATGTTTGACCTGCTCAAATTCTTTGTTTAAATCACTTCCTACCCGTTGGGTCGGACTGTTCGGATCATCGAATTCAGGGTGTTGTTTTTCCAGTTCTGTCAACTGGTGCATCAACTGGTCAAATTCATAATCCGTTATAAGTGGTTCATTCAGCACATAGTACTGATGGTTATGATGGTGGAGAGTATCTCTGAGTTCCTGTATTTGTTTCCCGATATCCGGCATGTATTCACACTTTTTGTAAGGTTAACAAACAAAAATACAATAATATTTTATTCGGAAACGGCGATATACAGTTATTCTTATGCCTTTTTACTCCTACGAAGTTACTGTGCGAATCCCTTAGTGGGATACTTTGTATTTTTATACTAACCACGTGTGAGGACAAGCGCGTGCAATGTTATTAAGTTAAGGCTTTAATTTCAAAAACTGGGGTATCACCCCAGGTATTTAAGTACCATGCTATTTCAGGCTGAATTGAAAATCGATGTAGTCAAAGTCTGAAACATTCCTTTAGGTATCAGACCTTCAGCCTGATCCGCATATCATATAATAGAAAAGGGGCGATGCCCCTTGTTGTGAAGTAATAGACTTTCAGTCTTATACAAGCTGACTTAATTACATTACAAGTGCGATAGCAGGGTAAATTGTTGATGATCTTTTCTAAAGTTTATGGTTTTATAAAATCCATCAAGATGGAGACAAGTTTTTATCAAGGAGAAAGTTCGGCCGGATCAAGGAGAAAATAAATTTTCATCAAGAAGAAAATTTAATTCGATCAAGACGAAAAAATATTTACTCACGTACAGAAAATTATTTTCATACGTGTTGAAGAAAATTTATAGACGTAAGAAAATAAACATATATACGCATGGAATTTTTTGCATCATGTGAATCATCTTCGACGACGCGGAGTAAGCTTTGATTATTTTGGTTAAATCTTGAATCTCTCACAATGCTGCTATGTGAATCCCTTCGCATGGTACTTTGCGTTTTCAGTTTAATCATGCGTGAGGACACGTGCGGTGGCGGGGGAATCATCTTAATTCTTATGTTTTAAATCTTGAATCTTGCCCTTTTATTAATGACTAAAATCTAATGATCTATTATATCTTTGCGGCGCTTAAAATATTGGATTATGATTTCGGTAGATGGATTGACAGTAGAGTTTGGGGCTACTACGCTTTTTAAGAATATTTCCTTTGTGATTAACGAGAAGGACCGGATTGCCTTAATGGGCAAAAATGGTGCAGGTAAATCAACATTGTTAAAGATACTGGCAGGTGAACGTGAAGCCAATAAAGGACATGTGTCGGTACCTAAAAATAAGGTGGTGGCCTACTTACCACAGCATCTAATGACGGAAGATAATCGCACTGTGTTCGAAGAAGCGTCGCAGGCATTTGCGCACATCTTTGCCATGGAGAAAGAGATTGCTGAAATCAACAAGGAGCTGGAAACTCGTACTGATTGTGAATCGGAAAGTTATTACGAGCTGATTGAGAAAGTATCAACTTTAAGTGAGAAGTTTTACTCTATTGAAGAAACAAATTTTGACGCTGAGGTAGAGAAGGTATTATTGGGACTTGGTTTTATACGTGAAGACTTAAAACGTCCTACCAGTGAGTTCTCAGGAGGCTGGCGTATGCGTATTGAATTGGCTAAGATATTGCTTCAAAAACCCGACTTAATTCTGCTTGATGAGCCTACCAACCACCTTGATATTGAATCGATCCAATGGCTGGAGGAGTTTTTGATTGGTTGTGGTAAAGCTGTGATTGTGATTTCGCACGACAGAGCTTTTGTGGATAAGATCACAACACGGACCATTGAGGTGACTATGGGGCGTATTTACGATTACAAGGTAAACTATTCGCAATATTTAGTTTTAAGACAAGAACGTCGTGAGCAGCAACTAAAGGCTTATGAGGAACAGCAGAAGATGATTGCAGAAAACGAGGCTTTTATTGAGCGTTTTAAAGGTACTTACTCTAAGACGCTGCAGGTACAAAGCCGTGTGAAGATGTTGGAGAAGTTGGAAAGGGTAGAAGTAGATGAAGAAGATCGTTCGTCATTACGCTTAAAATTTCCACCTGCACCACGATCAGGTAATTATCCTTTAATTGCTACCGAGGTCACCAAGCATTATGATGATCACCTGGTGTTTGCAGATGCTTCTTTAACCCTGGAACGAGGAGAAAAGATTGCTTTTGTAGGCCGAAATGGTGAGGGAAAGTCAACGCTGGTGAAGGCCATTATGAGTGAGATTGATTACAAAGGCGAATTGCAATTGGGACATAACACCATGATTGGCTACTTTGCACAAAACCAGGCTTCGCTATTGGAAGAAGAGTTAACGGTATTTCAAACCATTGATGATATTGCTGTAGGCGACATACGTACCAAGATTAAAGATATGCTGGGTGCGTTTATGTTTGGAGGTGACGATATTGATAAGAAAGTACGAGTATTGTCTGGCGGTGAGAAAACACGTTTGGCGATGATCAAACTATTGCTGGAACCTGTTAACCTTCTGATACTGGATGAGCCTACCAATCATTTGGATATGAAAACCAAGGATGTGTTAAAGGAAGCCTTGAAGGCTTTTGATGGTACATTAATTCTAGTATCGCATGACCGTGATTTCCTGGATGGACTGGTGGATAAAGTTTATGAGTTTGGTAATAAAAAAGTGAAAGAGCATTTAGGTGATATCCAAAGCTTTTTAGAAATGAAGAAGATGCTTCACTTGAACGAGCTGGAAAGGAAGAACTAACTTGTATTAAAGGATAAATATAAGTAGCCGAACACAATTATTGAGGTATAGTTTTGTTTTGCAACTGATTTAAGTGACCATAATTAGTAGTGCTTGGTGCACTGTGCACAGTGCACCAAGCACTATCAAGAGTCTCAGCATCTAAAAAGATTCTTGAACGAGAAGAAACAATGTTATTTCCTTTGCTCCAATCCCAATTCCTTAGAGGATATTTCACGCATTTCAACTTTACGTACCTTTCCGGTAACAGTGGTTGGGAATTCGCTGACAAACTTCCAGTATTTTGGTATTTTATAAGTGGCAATCTGTCCTTTACAATAGCTTTGCAGCTCTTCACCGGTAATACCAGAACCATTCTTTAGTACCACCCAAGCCATTACTTCTTCGCCATATTTGGCTGATGGTACGCCAATTACCTGAATGTCTTTAATAGCATCATGCTGATGCAGGAACTCTTCGATCTCAAAGGGAGAGATGTTCTCACCACCGCGGATAATCAGATCTTTAATACGACCTACAATCTTTACATAGCCTTCTTCATCCATCTCAGCCAAATCACCTGTATGCATCCATCTGCCTTCGTCAATCACCGATGAAGTAGCTTCAGGATTATTCCAGTATTTCAGCATGACCGAATAGCCTCGCGTACAAAACTCACCTCGCTCACCGCGGGGAACAATCGCACCTGTTTCAGGGTCGATGATCTTGATCTCAAGATGCGGATGTACCATTCCAACCGTAGCACAACGACGGTATTCATTGTCATCTACAAATGTTTGTGTGCTAACAGGTGATGTTTCTGTCATACCATAACAGATACCAACTTCACGCATGTTCATCTTTTCGCGGACTGCTTTCATGGTTGATTCGGGGCATGAGGCACCGGCCATGATTCCGGTTCGCAGGCTCGAATAGTCATACTTGTCGAAAGCCGGATCATTCAGTTCGGCAATAAACATCAATGGTACACCATACAAAGAAGTACACTTCTCGTCCTGAACCGTCTTCAATACTGTTTCTGGCACAAAAGCTTCACCTGTAAGAACCATACAAGCGCCATGTGTGATACAGGCCAGGTTAGCCAGTACCATGCCAAAACAATGGTATAAGGGTACCGGTATACAAACACGGTCGTTTTCGGTATACTTTAAACGCTGGCCAATAAAATAGCCGTTGTTAAGGATGTTATGATGGGAGAGTGTAGCCCCTTTGGGAAATCCGGTTGTACCAGAAGTATATTGAATATTAATCGGATCATCAAATTGTAGTGATTGTTCTAAAGCCAGTAATTCTTCTGTCGATACTTTTTTACCAGCTTCGAGCAAAGTATTCCAATCATGGTCGATAACAACAATATGCTTTAAGTGAATGCATGAGGCTCTTACTTCGCCTAATATGTCGATGTAGTTGGTTTGACGAAAGCCTTTCGACATGATCAGTAGGCTGATCTCCGATTGTTTCAGAGCATACTTAAGTTCTGCAGCTTTATAGGCCGGGTTAACATTCACGAGGATCACACCCAAACGGGCTGTCGCAAATTGTACCAAAACCCATTCGTAGCGGTTGGGCGACCATATGCCTACACGATCGCCTTTTTTCACTCCATAGGATAAGATTCCTCTAGCTACTTTTTCAACCTGTTGCCAGAATTCTTTGTATGTGGCGCGATAATTCTGGTAGGGAACAACAAGAGCATCGCTCTCAGGATATTTTTCTGCAGTTTGTTTTAATTGTTCAGAAATGGTTATGCCCAATAGAGGCGTAGACGACGTTCCATGGTCGTACGATAATAGATTGTTCACGATGTGTGGTTTAATTAGTTATGTTTCACTCTGGGATCATTTGGTGAAGAATTGATGTCAATCCGTCACCAAATGGCTTCCGAAAATATAAATTAATAATTAAACCAGCTATCGCTGTTTATATATTTATTGTCAGCGAATCTTTCAAATGAATTATGACAGAACAGAATCTAATCTAACTGAACCTCTACATTTGATGGCGTTTGCGAAGCTTCTTTAACAAGCATTTGTTCCGCATGTCCATTCTTCCACCATTGCGCAGTTTGTGGTATTTCTCCATTTAGAATAAAAGCTTCTCCAATTTGTGGTGTAATAACTGGCATACCAATTTCAATGGCTTTGTCAGTAGCGCGTGTAACCGGATCAAGCCAGTCGTGCATTGCTAAGCGAAAAGCACCCCAGTGAATGGGCATTACCATTTGAGCTCGCACATCCCTACCAGCCATAATGGTTTCTTCAGGCATCATATGTATTTCCTTCCATAGTTCATTATATTGCCCGCATTCCATCATAGCCAGATCAAATGGACCATATTTAACTCCAATTTCTTTGAAGTGATCACCGTAACCGCTGTCACCACTGAAGAAGATATTTTTTTCGGGAGTTTGAATCACCCATGAGCACCATAGTGTTGATGCCTGATCGGAGAACCATTTACCTCTTCCTGAAAAATGCTGAGCCGGAGTGCATGCAAAAGTCATATCGGCGAAACTTATTTCCTGCCACCAGTCCAATTCCTTTATTTTATGCTTATCGACGCCCCAGGATTCCAGATGTGCTCCTACTCCCAATGGTGTATAAAAAGCTTCAGTTTTATCCTTTAGCTTTATAATCGAGCCATAATCAAGATGATCGTAATGATCGTGTGAAATAAGTATCAAGTCGATTTCGGGTAGTTCTTCAACCTTAATTGGAAGCTGTTTATTAAAGCGTTTCACACCTACCAGTGGCACTGGCGAAGCAGATGGTCCCAGCATGGGGTCAATTAAAATGTTTTTGCCATTGGTCTGAATTAAAAACGACGAATGGCCAAACCAGAATAACCTGAAATCACCATTATAATTCGCCAGACTTGTCGAATCCATTGGTATAACTTCAGGGCCAGAAGCAGGTGTTGCATTTGGGTGCATATTAAACTGCTCTTTAATCATTGCCCAAAAATTAGAACCCGACATGTTGACTTTTACATCACCAACATTAGCAAACTTACCATTACGGTGTTGAGGAGATTGCTTATATTCATTGAGTTCAACCGTATTTGCAGTTCCTCCGAATTGAGGGCTTAAGGTCATAAATAAAACCACAGGCAAGACAAGTGCCGCTACAATACTAACTGTTATTATCATTACTTTTCTCATTTTACTCATCATCATCAAAGTATTTACAAAAACAAAAGTAATGATGGTTTTGTGCGAAGATGGATAAATATTACTTGTTGTTGTATACAAATTACAGATCAACTGACTTTTTGATGAAAAATAACCTTTACTTATAGTCAGGGAAGAGATTGCTGTGTTACGGATCGTATCTTTATTTGCATTATGGGTATAAAGATACGATCCATATTCCCTACTAATGTGCTGCACCTTCAGTGCTTTATCTTTTTTTATCATGCATCGCAGGACTTCATCCTGCGCTATTATGTATAGGCCTTTCAGGCCAATTGTTAAAACTCATTTATCATTCCTGTAAGGACGATACTTATCAGCATAGTCCGTCAGGGCTATGGTAAAATTATAGACACGGATAACATTGAAATGATATTTCTTCTGTAATTATTCGATTCAGTTTGTAAATTTGGCTTCCATTTTACCAGAATTCAAGATACAGGTCTATGAAAAAAAGATTGATTCATTTGTTGTGTTTGCTGTGCTTGTTACCATTAGGTAGCAATGCGAGTGAATATAAAATGAGTCATTTAACCACAAAGGATGGTCTTTTTGGAGATAGAATTTTCAAATCATTTCGTGATAACAGAGGCTATTTATGGGTATTAGGAATAGGTGGTGTGGCTCGTTACGATGGCGGTCATATAACCAATTTTGTATCATCAAATTCTAAAACGAGGCATTATATAAAAGGGGGGCGCTTTTATGCAATTTGTCAGGATGCTAAAGGCAACATCTGGATAGGTGGAAATAGTGGACTTAATCTTTTTGATCCGCAAAATGATACATTTATTCCATTAGATATTAAAGGACTTAAAAGTATCCAGTTTGTTGAGAATTATGATACTGATTCAATCTGGATTTCAGGAATTCGATCACAAAACTTTCTGGTGAACATTAACACGCTGGAGGCAACAAAACGCCAAGAGCAACTTCTGTTTTCATCTTCAGCTTTGGATAACGACGGAAACATTTGGCTGAGTGCTGCAGACGGCAGGATATTTAAAAACTATCAACCTACAAGCTTACATTGTCATTTCAGGATTAAAGATATTTGTTTCGCCCCTTCAGGAAGTTTGTATTTAGCCACAGATAACGGAATTACTGTCATTCAGGATTTCTTAAATAAAGACTTGAGTACATTTTCGAAGCAAGATATTAAGAACCTCGAATTTTGGTTACGCGGACGAGTTGTCTATACCCTTGGTTATTATGAAGGAAGTATATGGGCCGGAACAGATAACGGTTTGAACAGGTGCGTACTCAATAAGCATGATTTGCCTTCAAGTATTCAGGATTATTACAGTGTTACAAACAGTTCATTTTCAATAAGCAATAATCTTATTCAGGATATTCTTTGTGATAAGGAAGTGATACTTTGGATAAGTACATACGGTGGTGTTAATAAGGTTGACCCTTCAACACGATGGTTTGATAGCTTCCGTTATGACCCTGAAGCAAACAATACCCTTCACGACAATTACATTTTTCCGATACATGGTGATAAGGATGGTCGTATCTGGATGGGCAGTTATACTTCGGGAGTATCGTGTTATAACTCCAAAGAAAAAGCTTTTACGCGCTTTCATAAAGATAACTCCATATTGGAAAGTAATTTTATAGCTCAACTCTATTCTGATAACGATGGTAACACTTGGATTGCTACTTCTCGTAAGGCTTATATATATAAAGACGGAGTATTATTGCCTGCTGAGTTTGTAGGTTTTAACAAGAGTTATACGATTAAATCAATTATACAACAAGCGGATGGAAGCTATTGGATGGGAACGTATAACCGAATTTTCAAATTCCACCGAGAAGCTGACGGAAAGTTCAGTATTGATAAAGAAATTGAGTTAAAGGGGGCAGGAGGCGTTTTTAGCCTTTTTGTTGACGCATATAAACGTATGTGGATTGGTTGCGACAAAGGTCTGTTTCTTTATGATGAGGTTAATGCGCATGAAGGTTGTATTCCATTTAAAAAAGAGCAATATCCTGCGTTGCAAACCAATCTGATGCAGAGTATTGTATCAGACTCTGAAGGTAATATCTGGTTTGGATCAAATAATGGACTGTATCATCTGGCAAATGACAGTATCCTGAAGAATAACCCACAAGCAGTGCAGTTTAAAGCTTATTTCATGGAAGATGGAATGAGTTCTGATTATGTTCCAGGTTTAGTTGCCGGCAAAGATGGCGAGATGTGGATCAGCTCATGGAAAGAGCTAATGAAGTATGAACCACATGGTGTTGGTATTGGCAAGTTTGTTCATTATTCGTTTAATGAGGGTATTGTAAGTGAAAAGTTTAACCGCTTTGGTTATTACCTGGATACTCTCACCAATACAGCCTATTTTGGAAGTGCCAATGGCGTGAATTATTTCAATATCGATAAAAAACCAAAAGAAGTTGGCACGGCTCAGATCTTGGTTCACCAAATCTTAGTGAATGGTAAAGAGTTTGATTTAAATCGGACGTTTGCAGATACAGCTGCTGAAATTAAAGTAAGTGGATCAATTCGTCAGCTAAAAATACTCTTTGGTTCATCAAGCTTATTGTCTCCGTCAAAACAGCTTTTTGCCTGGAAACTGGAAGGTAAGGATGAACAATGGCATTATACACGAAACAGGGAACTTATTCTGAATGATATTCCGGCTGGTGAATACCAATTATTGATCAGTGCTGTTACAGATCAGCGTAACGTTCAACCTCCATTTCTTATTCAATTGGAGGTAGAATCTAATCTATACATATATATGCTACTGTCGTTGTTCATACTAATCAGTCTGGCAGGAGTTTATCTGTTGTATCGTTTCAAAAGGATTAAAAAAGTAAACACAAAGTATGAGTATTCGAAGTTGAGTTCTGATAAATCTTCTGAGATTGTTAGTCAGCTCAATCAATTAATGGAGGAGCAGAAACCATATTTGAATCCGGATTTGACAGTCAATGAACTGGCGGCACAGGTTGGAGTCAGTTCAGTTAAATTATCCCAGGTGCTCAACGACTTTTTACAAACCCGTTTTTACGAATATGTCAATAAGTATCGGGTGGAAGAATTTGTTGCTTGTTTGGAAAAGGAAGAAAATAAAAAAATGACCTTGATAGCTCTCTCCGAAAAATGTGGCTTCTCATCCAAATCTTCATTTTACCGCTTTTTTAAAGAAGTAAAAGGTACCACCCCTGCGCAGTATGCAAAAAGCAGAAAAAATTAGATTTTTTTTCTGTCTCAATTTATAGACACTTATTTTAGGCCTTGTGAAATAGTATTTTATACGGTTCAATATATTTTTGGATAAATAAAATCTATGACAGAAATGCATACATCTCAACTCAGAATTAAGTACAAACTAAGGGTAATATTGATTGGTTTTCTCTTAGTATTGGTCATTCAATCAAATAACATTTCCGCTAAAGACCAATCAGGTAAAAAGCCTAATATCATATTAATAATGGCCGATGATTTGGGTTGGGGCGATACCGGCTATAATGGAAATAAGATTATCAGGACACCCAGTCTGGATCAGATGGCTAAAGAAGGTGTAAAGTTTAATCGCTTCTATTCAGCATCAGCTGTTTGTTCGCCAACACGGGCCAGTGTGTTAACCGGACGTAATCCTTATCGTACCGGTGTTTTTCATGCTAATACAGGAATATTAAGAACCGAGGAAGTAACGCTGCCTGAGTTACTGAAAGAAGAAGGTTACCTGACCGGACATTTCGGAAAATGGCACTTAGGAACACTCACCACTAATGAAAAAGATGCCAACCGTGGACGTGTGGGAAATACTCAGGAATATAATCCTCCCGCTCTGCATGGCTATGATGTTGCATTTGTTACAGAATCAAAGGTGCCAACCTATGATCCCATGAAAAAGCCTTTAAAGAAATATAACCGTAAAGGTTGGGATTATTTGAAAGAGGGAGAAGAGTTTACAGCTTATGGCACATATTACTGGGATATTGATGGGAATAAAATAAACGATAATCTGGAAGGGGATGACAGTCGTATTATAATGGACCGCGTATTGCCATTTATCAATGAGGCTAATGCTAATGAGCAGCCATTTTTTGCTGTTGTGTGGTTTCATACGCCTCACATGCCTTGCGTGGCAGGTCCAAAGCATCAGGAAATGTACAAAGATCAGGATGTCTTGATGCGTAACTATGCGGGTTGTATAACGGCTATGGACGAGCAGATTGGTCGTCTGCGTTCTTATCTTGAGAAAATTGGAAAAGACTCCAATACCATGATCTGGTTTTGCAGTGATAATGGTCCTGAGAATGGGAATCCAGGCTCAACAGGTGGATTTCGTGACCGAAAACGCGCTTTGTATGAAGGAGGTGTTCGTGTTCCTGGTGTTATGGTTTGGCCCAAGCGGATTAGAAAAGGATTTGAAACGGATATTCCATGTGTGACCTCTGACTATTTACCAACGATAATGGAAGTTTTAGATATTGAGCCAAGCAAAACACCTAATCAATTAGATGGGGTGAGTCTGGTTTCCTTACTGGATGGAAAGATGCGCGAACGTTCTCAGCCCATAGGATTCTGTATTAAAAACAGGGTGAGCTATTCAGACACTCAGTACAAACTCTATGGAGAGAAAGGACAATTTGAACTCTATGACATTGTGAATGATCCTTATGAAGAAAGAAATATTGCAGAGGATAAAGAGCAACTCATTAAACAGATGATAAAACAGTTGGAGGAATTTGTCAACTCTTGTAAATCCAGTTTTGAAGGTGATGAATATGGTAAAGCATCTTACGAGAAACTTGGACAATCGTGGCCGGATCCATTGAAAGTAAAAGAGAAATAATAATCCTGTACCGATTACCAATTAAAACAAAACCAGCTAACTATTAAATAATGACAGATAAACCTAAAACATATAGATTAATGATGAATCACAAACTTAAATTTTTACTGGCAATACTTGCCCTGATAATGATCCGACCAGGTATCGCAAATAATAAGAAAGATCAGAAACCCAATATTATTTTCCTTTTTGCCGATGATCAGTGCTATAACACAATTAATAAACTGGGCAATAAAGAGATTAAAACACCTAACCTGGATAAGATGGTGGAAAGTGGTGTTTCGTTTACACATGCCTTTAATATGGGAGCGTGGCACGGAGCTGTTTGTGTAGCCTCCAGAACGATGATTAACACAGGTCGCTTTGTTTGGCGGGCTAAAAGTTTAGAATCGGATTTAAAGACCAACAAAATTAACAAACAAATGTGGGGTAATCTGATGAAACATGAAGGTTATGATACTTATATGGCTGGTAAGTGGCATGTAAAAGCTGATCCTGCAGATTGTTTCAGCAATGTTGGAACAGTAAGGGGTGGAATGCCTAACCAAACACCAGAAGGCTATAACCGTCCGAAAGATGAAAATGATAACACCTGGAAACCGTGGGATAAACAATACGATGGATTTTGGAAAGGAGGAAAGCACTGGAGTGAAGTACTGGGAGATGAAGCAATTGGTTTTATCGAACAAGCTAAAGAAAGCGATAATCCTTTTTTTATGTATGTGGCCTTTAATGCACCGCATGATCCGCGCCAATCGCCAAAGGAATTTGTAGATATCTATCCGCTAGAAAATATTTCACTACCGGAAACCTTCCTGCCGGAATATCCTTACAAGGATGAGATGGGTTGCAGTGCGAAGTTACGGGATGAAAAACTGGCACCCTTTCCTCGCACAGAATACGCCATAAAGGTCAACCGTCAGGAGTATTACGCAATAATTACGCACCTTGACCAGCAATTAGGACGCATCTTAGATGCTTTGGAAAAGTCAGGTAAGAAGGACAATACTTATATCTTCTACACTGCTGACCATGGTTTAGCTTGTGGTAATCACGGTTTATTAGGAAAGCAAAGCATGTATGACCATAGTATGCGAGCACCTTTAATCGTGATTGGACCCGATGTACCTGCTAATAAGAAGCGTGACATGGATGTTTATTTGCAGGATATTATGCCATCCACATTGGAGTTGGCAGGTATTGATAAGCCGGCTTATGTGGAATTCAGCAGTTTGATGAAGATGGCACGTGGAGAACAAAAGAAAGGTAATTATCCGGCTATTTACGGATGTTATACCAAGCAACAACGTATGATACGCAAAGATGGTTTTAAGTTGATTGCTTACCCAGAGGCAAAAAAGGTACGTTTATACAACCTCAAAAAAGATCCTTTAGAGATGAAGGATTTAGCCGAAGAGAAAAAATACCAGGAAAAGGTAAAGCAACTTTTTAAAGAACTGGTTCAGTTACAGAATGAAATGGATGACGAACTGGATTTAACAATCGTATATCCAGAGTTATTAAAATAAGAAGATTGATTTTTTTGAGAGAAGTGATCATCAGGGCAGGTGATCACTTTTTTTTGTCAGATTAAGTCTTAACTAATACTGATTAATGGAGAGATTAAAAGGCTCCCAATTGCATCACCAGTTGCCCCAATTGGTGTAACTTATCTACAGGAGATGCAGACGATTGCTCCAATAAGGTGACTTGTTATACAGGATAGGTTCTTTAAAGTCAGAGTTTAATCCTTAACGCACCTAACAGACATGCCATACCATTTTTTACCAAAACCTCGTTCTACTCCCGTGCTGTTATAAACAAGTCCCCTGTAGCATGCCAAACTTTCTTCTTCAGAACTGGTCCACCAATAGCTTCGGTCAAAGTATCGTTCATGGCATGGAGTATAATATGTGGAGTCTCTTCGATTTAAAAGAACTCCGGAAAACCCACTGCTGTTATTTGGAACAGGGGCTGATGATCCGACAGAACCATATACTGTACTTGACCATATTACACCAAGTGCAGCCATAGATTTGGCAATCTTTTCTCTTCCACCACCATTACTGCCATCATAGTTGTATCCATTGTCAGCCAGATAATTTTCTAATTCCTCCCAATCTGTATCTGAGGCAACATGCCATCCCTGGGGGCTTAGTTTTCCTGAATTGACAGCATGCCAGTTGTAGTAAATTCCATTCCATTCAATGACGTATGAAGTGTCGGTATTACAATATGCTCCTCTTGCAATCCTGCAACAGGCACCCGATGTATTCGTGATCCATTCGTCATCTTCTGAAACCAATGGTATTTTTTCAGAATCGTTATAAGTCTCAGTCTTTAAGTCCTCAGCCATCCAAACCTGATCTCCAAAGCGAATAATTGTATATAAGTTACCATCTATATCAAAAACGCCGGATACTACGTTTAATCTGATAGTTAAATAGGATTCAGGGTGAGATAAGCTTATCTCGTTATCCCCGGGCTCAAGTGATGCTCCTTGTTTTGGATCACAAGTGATGCCCTCTTTCTCAAAATCTTCAAATGGAATATCTCTTATTAATGTGCCATCATCCAGCGTGAGACTAATAACAGTTCCTTTAAGGTCCAGTGTTTCATTGATACAATAGTCCTGCACCTTATCCGGGGAACTCTTTAAAGTGATTCTCTTTAATTCGGTGCCATTCTTCACTTCATTATCTTTCTGACACGAGGTAATAACAATTAGTGCGAGCAATACTAATTTGCCAAGTCTGTTCAGTCGCATGGGTATAATTTTTAGAATTATGTGTGATTAAATTCAGCAGCAACGAACTTACGAATTTTTATAGATTTGAGCACAAAGGATATGTAATTAATTCTTTGTGAGTAATATATATCTATTTGAATTATTTATGACTCTAAACTTCTTAAATTGAACTTTGACCATTCTAAGGTAAGATGGTAAAGACAATACATTTTGACCAGATGCAATGTGTTTTCTACTCAAGATTAAACAGACATCTTTATGATATTATTATTACTTATTGAAGTATATAATTGTCTTTTGAGAACTTGAAAAACTGAAATTAGTAAGCTAAATTGTTTAATGTATAAATAAGGAGATATTAGCAAGAATTCTATGAAAAAAGCCCTGATATTTATTTTTGGAATCATCCTGTTTGTAAGCTGTGAGAAGGATGATGAACTTGATCAATCAAAGATACCAAACGATTACGTCGCAATGTTTTTATTGGATGGAAATGCTGATGATAATAGTAAATATAAAAATCATGGTGAAATTGTTGGTAATGTAGTACCAACTTCAAATAGAAATGGAATAGAAAATTCTGCCATGTTTTTCGATAATGAAATCAGTTATATAAATGTCGAAAATGCTGATGAACTCGAATTAACTAATTCAATTTCTATTTCGGTGTGGGTAAAAGCAGATTCTTTGCAATATGGTTGGAATACAATTGTGAATAAGTGGGCAAACAATTGGGGCCCTGCTCCTGGTGGACAGGGATATTATCTAGGAATTAATACGCACGGGTTAAATTTAAGGTGGAACATATCCAATAACATCTTAGAATTGGATTCTCCATTTCCACTAAATACATGGTCACATATTGTTGTTACATATAATGGATTAGCCCTAAAAATGTATTTAAACGGAAAGTTTATTGATGAATATCCTTTTGAAGGTGGAATTGCTGACAATGATGTCCCATTTAGGATTGGACATCAAAGTGAGATAATACATGGAACTGCCAATTTTCATGGTGCTATTGATGATGTATTGATATACGACCGGGCTCTCGAGGAAGTTGAAATTGATATATTATTCAACGAAAACTACTAAGCACAGTAAATTGGAATATGGGCGATCGGCAGGTCCTAATAAAGCATGGTTGAATGGCATCCGATCGCTTCTGAATATTCCAAATAATTTAACGGCTAATAACAGCGAAGAGGCTATCTTACTTTAATGTGTTTCTACATTTGATTCAACACCAGTGTTGCACTATTTAAATCATCCGATTTAACCTTCAGTTTCAATTCACCTTTTGTGTTACTCGACTGAATGATGACCACAGCTCTCCCGTTAAAAGCCCTTCTTGTTGGTTCAGAATCGATTTCAAGTGATGAGGGATCGCCATTACCGGTTCCCAATATTTTGGCATCGCCTTCTACTTCAAACTGCAAATGATTATTAGCTAAAGGAACAAAATTGCCACCCATATCAAATATTGCAACGCGAACCACTACCACATCTTTACCATCGGCCTTTAGAGCTGTTTTATCAGGTGTAAGTTTTATAATATAAGGTTGTCCGGCTGTTACCAATTCATTTTGCAAAACCAACTTTCCGTTCTGATAGCCAAACGCTTCCAGTTTTCCCGGAGCATATTTAACCTGCCAACTTAAGTAACCATATTGAGGAATAGCTTTCGTTCCCAGGCTTTTCCCACTTAATACCAGTTTCACCTGATCACAATTGGAATGAATTAACACCTCGCATTTTTTACCTTCCATACCAGTCCAATTCCAATGCTGTGCCATATGTAATACCGGCTCATTGGTCCACCATGATTGGTAATAATAGTACAGGGGCTTTGGCATTCCACATAAATCCATTGCACCAAATTGGGAGCTATTATTAGGCTTCTCACTTGGATAAATTTCACCGTTATAATCAAATCCTGTCCATATAAAACTACCAGCCAGCCATGGACGTTCGGCATAGAACTTCAAGGTTTTATAGGCGCCGTTATTTCGTCCAATCATATTGGCTGCCAAATGACCTTTGGTTAGAGCTTTACGTTGGTCATTATCATCTGGCATAAAATAACCACCAATACCATCGGTTACAGCTACAGCCTTGTTATCATCAGCAAACTCATAAAAGCCACGAGTTACTGTTGCATTGCTAACTTCTGTTCCGATCAGAGGCTGGTTTGGGTGATTTTTATGGTAATCGTCAATAAAACCGAGACTGTAATTAAAGCCCATCACATCTATTTCTTGTGAGAAACCAAAATCTACCTTGCTGCCCCAGGCATTAACTCCGGCTGTTACCAAACGTGTAGAATCATGCTTATGTGCCTCGGCAACCATCTTCTTCATATAACGCATCCCAATGATATCCCGTTGTGTTCCTCCTTCTTCGTTGGCCATTGACCAAATAAAGATCGAAGGATGATTACGATGGTTTTTTACCATCCATTTTACCTGTTCCAGCGTCTCAACAGTGCTTCCTGCCGACCGGGTTTCATCCATTACCAGCATACCTAAACTATCACAGGCATTGAGCATCGATTTTGAAAACGGATAATGAGAACGAACGGCATTTACGCCCATTTCTTTCAATAATTTGATTCGATAATAATGTAATGCTTCAGGTAAAGCAGATCCAACACCTGCAAAATTTTGATGAATACATGCACCCTTGATTTGTACACGCTTATTATTCAGACAGAATCCTTGGTCCGCATCAAATTTTAAAGTTCGGATACCAATTTTAGTTGTGTAACTATCCAGCACCTTATTGCCGGCTAGTATTTTCGAAACCAATTGATAGCGGTTTGGATTGTCGACCGACCACAATTGAGGATTTTTAATTAACAATTGTTGTTGAGTAAGCTGATTGTCGAGTTTATTTACTTTGTCTTTCTTCGATTTGCCAGTAGCAACAATTCGACCATTTGCATCGATGATTTCGTTGTGTATCATAACCGTTTCATCCACAAAGCTTTCATTCTCAATGTTCGTTGCGATATTTACAATTGCCTGATCATTATTAATATTGGTGGTAATGAAAGGCCCCGAATCTTCAAAATGAATAGGGGAGGTTTTGATTAAACTAACCTCCTTATTAATGCCTGCTCCTTCATAAAACCAACCTTCATGCAAGGTGGCATCCACTCTTAAGGCAATGATATTTTGTTTTCCGTAGATCAAATAATCTGATATATCGAAACTAAAACCTGTGTAACCACTCCAATGGCGACCTATGTAAAAACCATTAACCCAAAGCATGCAATTTCTAAAAACACCATCAAATTCAATGACGATACGTTGACCTTCATCGGCTTGATCGACTTTAAATTTCTTTCGGTACCAACCAATGGATGTCTCCGGGTATTCACGCCCAACAGGCTTAAATCCATAGCGACTTCCTATACGTTGATCTTGTGTTGTATCGTAAGGTAAATCAACAGTCCAGTCGTGTGGTATTTGAATCGACTTCCAATTTGAATCGTCCAGATTTAATAAGGTTCCGGGAATACCATGACCACCATATGGTGCGGGTTCCAGCTTTGCAAACTGAAGTTGCACACCAGCTCCAAAACCAAAGTCCTTTTTAATATCATAGGTGTGTCCGAAATGAAATTTCCAGTCAGTGTTGAAATCAATGATTTCACGTTGTGCAAAAATCACCGAACAAAATACGAGACATGATAGGATTAATACATAATGCTTCATAATCTGTGTGCCAATTATTGAATATTATATACCGAAAAGTTATGAATTATTGGTTCGTCAACCGATTTATTGATCTTTACTTTCACAGCTGATACATTCATCGTTTCGAAGTGGTGAATGTACTTATGACCAATGCAGCTTCCTTTAAAAAGAGAAGTCCATGTTCCATCTTTTTCAGTTAGAATCTCGAAGCTACGTATGCGCTCGCCTTTCGCTATATCCTCTTGTAATACAATATGGTTGATAGCTTTATCTTTATTTAGCTGGATTGTTAATTCATTCCCTTTACCTCTTATGGACTTAATTGGCTTATCGAAACGTTTTTTTATCTCATCGCCAAACTCCTTCATGCGTTTGACATCAATTTCAGGTACTAAACCACGTTCATCAACTACCACTCCAATTAGCATGTTGGTGTTGCGTCCGGCTGTGGTATAGTATTTTTCAATTAAGGTTTCTAAAGACATGAGGTGTTTTGTGTTTTTTTGATGATAGAACCAGCCACCTTGCCAGCCACCATGACGAATGGGGAAATCCGCTTCCCCGGGACACCATAACGGACCGTCGGGGTTTCCATGCAAGCGATCAATTTCTTCATCGCCACCACTGGATGTAGTGGTGTGCATGGTGCTCCAACAAGGATATGGAGCTACACCGCGTTCATTACCAACCCAGCGGATTAAGGAGTTGGTTCCTTCAGGTCCCTGAAATACAACGGCCTGTGGTTGATGTTTATGTAATAGTGTTACAATATCAGGCCCCCCTTTTTCAGGTGGTAAACAACCTCCATCAAACCAAATCTCGAAGAACTTTCCATAGTTGGTGTATAACTCGGTAAGCTGTTGTTCTACCATCTTATTATACGCTTTCTGCTCTTTCTCATCTTTGCTATTGACCAAACCCGGATTATCAACTTTAAAATACCCGTTTGCTGCTGCGCTGTAATAAACACCCGGACGAACATTGTATTTCTTACACGATTTAATAAAATCTTTCAGTATATCACCTTGTCCGTTTTTCCACGGAGAACTTTTAATGCTGTAATCATGCGCATCAGTTGGCCACAAACAAAAACCGGTGCAGTGTTTAACAACCAGTACAGCGTACTCTCCACCCATATCTTTCACTGATTTTACCCACTGATCGGTATCCAGTTGCTTAGGATTAAATATTTCAGGATCGGGATTAAAATCCCATTGCTTACGCCATTGATAAGACGGTTCGTAAACATTAATATCGAAATGAATGATGGCACCTATTTCGCAATCGGCCCATTCAACCTGTTCTTTTGTTGGTAGAGGAATTTGACCGTAGGTATTAAGGCAAAGAATACCTAAAAGCACGATAGAAATATATTTTTGCATAACCGTTTAGATTTGTATAAGTAATTAAGATGATTGCATTTATTAATAAATTATACCACCCCGCCTATCGGCACCCCTCCTAAAATTCAGGAGGGGAAGTTTTTATCTATGTATAATAATTAAATATTATTATTTCGACATAAAAGACCAGTTTATATCCTTATAAGTCCAGTTAGTGGTACCCTCATGTTTTGCGCTGCCTTTGCCATCTTTAACTGTCAGTATTGTTTTTGTGTATTTTCCAGATGCATAATCGTACGTTTTACCATCGTCGTCATACAATACGTAAGTTCCATCTTTTTCTCCATAAACCCGCACTTCAAGAGGCATTTCATTGGTCCAGGCCGAAGCGCGATTAACCTTTGAAATCATTGGAATGATGCCGCCATCTTTTACAAATAAGGGAATCTTATCCAATCCTGGTTGAATGTTTATGACTTCGCCATTGCCTACATATTTTCCAGTATAGAAATCATACCAGTTGCCCTTGGGAAGAATCACTTTTCGTTCTGTTTGATGGGCAAACATCGGTGCCACCAAAACGTAGTCGCCCATCATGTATTGATCTTTTACTTCGCGTTTAATGGCTTCCGCATATGGGTTGGCAGTTCCATCCAGCCTTCCGCTGATCAATTCTTCTTTCGCCAGATAGCCTTCAACCAATTCCATAGCACGGAATGGAGGTTTGCCCTCAAAGTAATATTGCGCAAAGGTAGAGTACAGGTAAGGGAGCATCTGCATGCGCAAGAAGGCCACATCCTGACAAGCTTCATAAACATCGGGAAATGACCATGGTTTGGTGCCGTCTGCCCAGGCATTGAGCATAGCCATTGGAGAGAAGCAAACCGATTGCATACGGCGTACCCACTCTTCAGATGTTCGGCTGGCGCGTACTTCCGGTGTCCAGAGTAATCCTGAAAAACTTGAGTTGATTAGTGCTGTGATAAAATCTTTGTGGCTATAATAATCGTTGTAAATCACATAAGGATAAGATACAGAACCTGCATTGGCAGCGCGAATCAGACCATATGTGCGTTCGTTCTTCGCACGGTAGATCTCATCGGTCAACGTCATGACTTGCGTACCATAGGTCTGACGCATTTGCTCACCATCACGTCCTGATGGGAAAGTTGCAATATCGGGCCAAAGCCAGTGGTCGTAACCATCTACTTCATCAATTTTAAAACCACTTACACCAATGTTTAACTGATTATCCAGTAAATGTTGTTTGAAAATATCTCTTGCTTCAGGTATGGTATAGTCTGGTACAGTTCCGCACCAAACTGTATGCGAGCCTGTGTACTTTTCCATCTTTTTATCCAGGCTTGATCCCGGCCATAAAAAAGGATTACACCACAGATTCAAATGAATACCTTTTTCACTCATTTCTTTGGCAAAACCAGCCGGATCAGGGTAACGTGTCTGGTCCCATTCGAAGGTGCAGGGATAGGCTTTGCTGTGCCATCCGGGCTCTAAACCCAATACGTCAATCGGGAAATTTTTCTCACCAAAACTTTCCACTTCGGTTCTGACATCCTTATCGGAAAAGCGGGTAGGAGTGCGTTGCCAGAATCCCAGGCCCCATTTGGGAGGAATAAAACCGCCACCACAATACAGGTTGAAACGCTGTACCACTTCCATCATATTTTCTCCCGTAAATAGGATCATTTCCACGCCATCTTCGGGAATGACAAATTCAAGATTATCAGAGTAAGGGCGGGCCGACCATAATCGATCGGTATTACGATCTTTGGTTTCAGGTGGATTTTTACTGTCTTTACGAACGCCCGAGCCAGCATAAACATCAATGTAACGTGCAGCATTAATGAGCACGCCATAACCTTTGTCCGAAACAAAGAATGGAACAGGGGCATGTGTACGGCCATTATCACGACCACCGTAATGATCAACATGTAAACGCATGATTCTTCCTCGCTGACGAACGGTTTTAAAGTTTAAGCCAAAACCGTATAGTTGTTCTTCCTTATCGAGGGGAAAGCGCACATAGGTACGGCCATTTTTTGTAAATGCTTCAATTTCATTTTTGTCAATTGGAATAGAAGCATCTCCAAGTTGTTTGATGGCTTCGGCTTTGGGCTGTTTATTACTTACCGAAAGTAAATTAAAATTGGAAGGATTATTAACCTGTGTTTTCCATACACCCGGATGCGTTTGTTGCCACACCGGAGTGTTATTTTCTGAATTTATATTGGTGGTTTTATTCGTATTGCACGAAACCAGAAAAACCAAACTGAGTAATGCAATGGTGAGGTGTTTCATCTGTTTGTTTATTTAGTTAATACCAATTCTTAATGTATATTTCGTATTACAATAATTGTATTTCTTTACTTCGCGCTCAAGCCGCGCGTTGGCTCATTCTTTTTGTTCATGTTTGTCCGTTTCAACTTATATTCACGATTTTCAATTCCTTAGATGAAAAAGAATGCAAAAAATCATCCTCCACAGCACTCAGCGACCCACTAACGATACGCTTCACAAGAGATTTAAAGAATTACAGCTTGGCATCAAATCTCTTTTTGCTACGCTTAATCGAGTGGGTACCCCGCTTTCATTGCTGAAGTCGGTAATTGGTACACGACAACTCGATGATCTATAACCTTCTTTTTTATCATTTAGCACGATAAGAGGTATTACATGTTAGCTACTGATCAAAAAAGCTGAATGATAAATCAGTTTATTTGAGCGATAACCAAATTTAAGCGGAAGCAATTTATTGTCAGACCATGTAAACTTTTAAGGATGAGAAACACGTCTTTTTGCTCAAAAGTACTTATATGTGATTGCAGTACTTTGTTTTACGATTTTGAGTATTTCTTTTGATATTCGGATGGAGTGAGGCTGGTGTTCAATTTAAAAATGCGGTTGAAGGCCGATTTTGAGTTGAATCCACATTCCCAGGCAATGGATAGGATGGTCTTATTTTGATGTTTGGGATCAACCAATCGCTTTTTCACTTCTTCAACTCTGAATTCGTTGATATAATCGTAAAAAGATTTACCAATAACATCATTTAATAAAGATGAAAGTTGGTTAGCAGAAATATTTAATGGTTCAGCCAGATCTACTAAGCCAAGTTTGAAATCGAGATAAGGTTGTTGATCTTCCATTATTTTCTGCAGACGCAAGGCTAATTCTTTATCTTCTTCTCCGAATGTGGTGTTTTGTTTTCTATCAGTTTGCTTAAGCTTGGATTTATACAAGAAGAAAGCAAATACGAAAATAATTAAAGCTCCAATTGTTACCGGCCAATATAAATTGTTATCAGATGCTACCTTTATGTGAATTTTAAGGGCTTGATCATTCCACACGCCATCATTATTGGCAGCTTTTAGCTCCAGTATGTGTTTCCCCGATGGTAAATCTGAATAGCTCAATTGTGGGTTACTTCCTTCATAAATACTCCATTGATCATCAATACCATTTAGTTTCCAGGCATATTTATTCCGATAAGGACTGGTGTACGACATGGCTGAAAACTGCATCTCGAAACGGTTTTTACCTTTGGGCAATTCCACTGAATATCCCTGATCATTCTTTTGAAGGATGATATTTTGGTTGTTTTCTGAATTCCAACTGAATTCGATATTATCAACAGCAAACGATGTGACTACCAATTTAGGAGGGATGGTGTTTACAGGGAAGTGTACGGGATTAAAAACATTCACTCCGGCGGCTCCACCAAAATACATGGTTCCGTCATCATCTTTCCAGGCTGCATTTTTTCGGAATTTTCCTTTTAATACTCCGTCGTAATCCGAATAATTAACAAAGCTTTTGTCCACAGGATTAAACCGTGAAATGCCTTTATTGGTGGAGATCCACAAAATGCCAAATTCATCTTCCAGAATGGCATTGACTTCATTATCGGCCAAACCATCTTTTTCGGTGTATGATTGAAAGGAGAATGATGTTTTACCATCGTTATTTGTATTTTCAATAACCTGGTTAAAACCGGCAAAGGATGTACCAACCCAAAGGTGCTTTTTACTATCCTCAAAAATTACAAATACCTCATTATTACTTAAGGATGTCAGATCGTTGGGGTGATGGCGAAAATGCTCGAACCAAACTGTACCATCCAGTTCTTCATGCATCAAATCCAGACCATCATTGTTCATCCCTATCCAGATACGTCCTTTAGAATCCTCAAATACTTTAAAAACACTATCACCTCCAAGGGATTTTTTATTGTTTTGTTCAGGTCGATAATTGGTAAAAATCAGATCATCCTTTTGCCCGGTAATGATGGATATGCCTCCCAGGGTTCCGACTAAGATGCGGCCTTTTCGATCTTCAATGACAGATGTTACCGTGTTATTCTCAATTGAATTAGCTGATTCGGAAGATGACCGAAAGTTAATCCATGAAGAGCTTCCTTTTACTTTTAAATTAAGTCCACCATCCCAGGATGCAACCCATATTCGACCTTGAGAATCTTCAAGCATATCGGCAATATAGGTACCTTTCATACCGGAGTTATTGGAAGGAGGGAAGTGCTCAAATGATGGATTGTGTAAAGAACTTTCCTCTTTAAGGCGCTCCAGGCCTTTATCACGAGTGCCCAACCATAACCGTCCCTTTTTATCACGGTATATCGACTGTATAAAGCTATTGCTTAATCCATCTGTACGTGTAGGCTCTGTTTTCCACTTGATAAAACGCTGTCGTGACCAGTCGAAAACATCCAGGCCTTCTTGGGTACCGAGCCAGACTACACCTGTCTCATCCGAGAAGATATCATAAATATCGTTGCTGCTAATGGAATTTTGTAATTTGGAATTGGCAGCTAAATATTGGTGAGTATTGCCTGATGGCGAGTAAATAGTTAAACCACCGCCGTATTCGCCTAAAAAAAGGTTTCCTTCACGATCTTCGGCAATACTGCTGAAACCTCTTCTTAAAGGATGTTGCAGGTTTTCGATTAATTCGAATTGACCTTTACCCGGCATAAATCGATACAAACCCAATGGCCCCACGCCCCACAAGACCCCATAACGATCGTTAAATAAACGTGTAATGGATGCGTTATAGGTTTTGATAATGGAGTTGTTGTTACGATCGTATTTGCCTACTTTTCCGTTATAACAAACCCAGAAACTGCCTTCGTTGCTTTCGTAATAACTGCTGACGCTTTTCCCCTCAAAAACCTTTTCTAGTGTGTTTTGATAGATGGAGTAGCGATAGTTGCCGGAACTGCAGGAAACCCATAAATAACCGGATCGATCTTCGAGCAGGGTATGAATATAGTCGTTCTCAAAATTTGATTGAATGGCGAAGGTATCTTTAAAGCTGTGTGCTTTACCTGTTAACGAATTTAATACACAAAGGCCGGTGGTAGTACCCACCCATATATTTCCATTGGCGGATGTTTCAAGTGCATATATTTTATCGCTGCAGATCGAATTCGGATCTGTATCCTTGTGTTTAAAAACCTTGAAGCGGTAACCATCAAATGAGGATAATCCATTTTGTGTACCTAACCAGATCATACCGTTTCTGGCCTTACGGATCAATCGGATTTCATTATGGAACAGTCCGTCTTTGGTAGAATAATGGTGGAATACATGATTCTTTTCTGCTGATGCAGAAAGGGTCATAACAAGAAGTAATATGATTGTAAATACTTTTTTCATTTCCACCAAAGCAAAAATAGCATTTACATCATTGGATAAAATAGCTTCGTTTGATTTTTGTGGTAAAAAGTGAAATAAGTAAACACCTGATTCTAATCTTTTACTTTGAAGAGAAGGAAATGGAAGATGCCTGTTTTTATAAAAGTAGACCAGGGGGTTAACAAGAAATAAGCACCTCACCTCAATCCTCTCCTTTGAGGAGAGGAAGTGCTAAAATTAGGTATTGCAGTGTCAAAGATTAGAGGTAGTTACTTTCTGAAGTTGCAGTCTCCTTCTCCTCCTAGGAGAAGGCCGGGATGAGGTTTAAATAAAGGGTAATTTATTGAAAGATTTCCCCCTTGGCGAAGGGGGTTAAATGAGGCTATATTAGTTATAAAAACGAAGTGGGGGATTGAGAAGAGTAAACTTCTCTTTAATGCTTTTAAGTTTAGCAATCGCCCTGCGCTCACCTTTATTTCCCTAAAAGGAACAGCGCGCAGGATAAGCTGTTAGGAATCCGTTTTAACTTTATTATTGGCTGTATACCCTCATGCCGGGTGGCATTCTCATTTTTTAGAAAAACGAGAAACAAAAATCGAATTGAAAGAGGTGATTGCTGCGCACCGTAATGAATTTGTTGTTTCAGGCTTTCCCTTTTTCAAAGGTCGCCATTACACAACATTCATTTCTATCACTTGCTTTCAATCCTTCGAAACGTTGTTTCGATTAGGGAAAGCTTTTCCAACTTATTTTGGAATTTTTCAGATTGAAGTGATTTCCCCCTTAGCGAAGGGGGTTAAATGAGACTATATAAGTTATAGAAATGAAGTGGGGGATTGAGAAGAATAGGTAAACACCTCATCCTAACCTTCTCCTGAAGGAGAAGGGAATGTAAGGCGCCTATTTTATAAAAATGAAGTAAGGAATTAAACACCTCACCTCAGTCCTCTCCTGCGAGGAGAGGAAGTGTTAAATTTGGAATTACAGTGTTCAGGATTAGAGGTAGTTCTTTCTTAAGTTGTAGTCTCTTTCCTCTTGACGTAAGTGTAACAAAAAGAAATCCGGCAACTGACTGCCGGATTTTCCTGAATACCCTGTTACAACTTATACGAGTTATTTGACTATGATGCCTACTTCTTCCAGTTTCTGGCGTTCAGGTCCTGAATAAAACAGGTCAAGGCATTCGCGCAGATCAACGCAGTAGGCGTGGAGGGCATCAAAAGTTTCTTGTTTCTTTTGGGAAGCTTGCTGTGCTTCACCGTCTTCTTTTTCGGCATTGAGTCGCAATTGCTCAACGGCTTCAATTTTGCCTAAATAAGCTGCAATCGCTTCGGGTGTTAATTCAACCAGGGCAAACTTTGCTTGAATGTCTGCGTTTTGCTCAACAGCTTTAAGCGTGTCGAAAGAATGCTGCTTCCACTGAGCAAAGTTAGTTGGTACAGCCTCGTCGGCTAACAATAATTTTAAAGTGCCAGGATCGTTTTTATAAAAATACCGGGCCGCCTTACGCACTTTTATCACACCTTCGTGTATCTCATCTTTAGTTTCGTTAAATATTCTGGAGGCTTCCAGACTCTCCAACTTCTCCAGTCGTTGGTTTTGTCTGGCTTCTTTGGCGGCTATGTATAATTCATCACCTGTGGCCAGGCGATCTTCAGAATAAATCAGGGCGATACGTTCCTTTATTGAGGCATTATCACGAACACCATAGATTAGTACCCTGTTTTTCTCCATTGTTTTCTCATATGTTTCCATAAAAAGTTAAATTTTGATTTATGCATTGCAGGATACTGCCTGCAAGTACATAAAAGGTTAATAATAGTGATAAAATGTAGCTGTAACGAAATATATGTGTGTTATCAGTATGGAGATTGAAAGTAAATAGAAAAAATGGTTATTCCAAGTTTGTGTTTAAAAAATATTTCAACTCATACTAAACAATAATGTGTAATGTAATGGTTCTGTGTTGATTTGTGTAGTTTGAATAAAGGGTTTATACACTTGTGTTTGTGGTGCTTTTGGCCTGTGTTATCCTGTTTGTTTGATAAATGACATGCACTTACTTATGAGAACTTCTTGTTTGTAGCGTGCTTGTATATATGACGCGGGTTTCAAGGTGGATTAGGATGTTTATGTCTGATATTTATGTTTTCAATGATTTAAGTGGTCTGAAGTTTTTTAGAATCTTATATAAGAAAGTTAATCATTAGCTTATGTTTTGAGTGGCTAACTTCTCCGCCTTTATGTAAATGCGTAAAGAAAATTTATCGGCCAATAGTGATTACGATTTTAATATATTAGAAAAATTGTCAATGATTCAACGGCGCAAAATAATCATCATAGTTGCAGTTGACACAGTTTATTGAATACTCCCTATACGGTTTATCGAAAACTTATTTTACTCTGCCAAATTGGCGTTTTGCGCCTCTCGGTGGCCTTTTTATAGCTCTCGGAAGCCTTTTTGTGCCTCCCGGAGGGCTTTTTATAGCTCCGGGAGTGCCTTTTGCTACGTTCGGTGGTCTAAAGCTCTGCCATTCTGTCGCTTTGGGGCATTAAGAATTGTTCTTATATGTTTCGGAAGGCCTTTTGCCCTCGCAGGAAGCCTTTTTGTGACTCCGGGAACACCTTTTGCTGTTTCCGGTGGCGCCCAAAACGACCATACTGCTGTTTTGAGACATTAAGAAGTGCTTTTATATGTTTCGGAAGTGCTAATGTGTGATTAGGAATAGC